>JAFAPG010000228.1 GCA_019247235.1 Acidobacteriota bacterium | reverse complement strand
ACCGAGAATGCCCCCTCTTACTGGCACGGATGGTCGCCAGACGGGACAACGCTCGCTTTCGTCGGGCAGAGGGGCGGTGAGTTTGACATCTACACCATCGCCCTGGCCGGGGGCTCTGAGACCAGACTGACCACAGCAAAGGGCCTTGATGATGGGCCGGAATACTCACCCGATGGACAATACATTTATTTCAACTCTGAGCGCACCGGCCACATGCAGATCTGGCGGATGCACCCGGATGGCACCCAGCAGGAACAGGTGTTTGCCGATGAATACAACGATTGGTTCCCGCATCTCTCGCCCGATGGACAATGGATGATATTTCTGTCCTACGCGAGAGACATCACCGGGCACCCGCAAGATAAAGAGGTAACGTTGCGATTAATGTCGCTTCAGGACAAAAAGATCGTCGCTCTGGCGAAAATGTTGGGAGGTCAAGGAACGATTAACGTCCCTTCGTGGTCCCCCGATAGCAAATCGCTGGCCTTCGTTAGCTATCAGTTCATCGCACCGCAGGAGTGACACCCGCGCGCTAAGCAGAGCAAAAGCCGACCCTGGAGTGCTTCTGAGAGAGGCCGGCAAATGTATTCGGTCGCCCGGTTTGCCTGAGCGCGCACAATTCCTGCCCTGCCTATCAACCCCCGGACGCGGGAAGTCATCAGACAGCAAAGGGAACACGGAGGCATAGCATGGCGGAAAGAGCTGAGGCGGTAAATCTGGATGGGCAGGAGCGAAATGAGGGACCCCTATTCCCAGTGCGGCCGGAGACGGAAGTGCCGCCGACCTTACCTGACACTCTGACGGCAAACAACGAGCGCGAGGCAAGCGGTTACGAGCAGGTGAAAAACCGAGCTGCTTGTCTCTTCTCCGCTTTGCACAAAAAGTCCAACGCCCTGGTCTCTAACCTTCGGCATTGGACTGGACGTGCATGCAACGAACGGCCGCTGCAGGTTGTCGCAGTAATTGCCGTCACTGGCTTTGTTATAGGGGCGATTCTTCGAGTTTGGAAGTGCAAGCGTGAGGCCTGACCGCATGGCCAATGGGCAACCTTAATTCGTCCGACCGGATATCCCAGATCTATCGTCCCAGGTTGCGCTCAAAAAAGCCGGCCATCAGTTGCAAAGCGTCCTTGGTCTCTGGCAACCCGAAGTGATACCAGAATGCGTGGGGCAGTGCCTCGAAAACCACGAGCTGAGCATTAACTCCGGCACGCAATAGCGCAAGGTGGAACATCGAGGTGTCGCTCAGCAGGAGATCGCGCGTACTGGTGACCAGCAGGGTGGCGGGCATTCCCTGTAAGTCGGCAAATAATGGAGATAGCACGGGATCCTTGGGGTCCGTCTTCCCGGCATACCTATCCTCGACAGGGCGATTGGGATCCCGGGGAGCAATGTTTCCCGCCAGTCCGTTCAAGGCAAATAGCTGTTGTGAGTCCGTCGGCCGACTGAAATCAGGGTGGGTAGAAAACATGCCCAGTGCGCCCGGCAATGGCAAGCGCAATTGCTTGATTTTGACAGCGACTTCCCCTGTCAAGGTTGCCCCCGCGGAGGTACCAAAGATCCCGACATTGTTCGGCTGGTAAGTCTTCAGCAGCTCCCTGTAAACTGCTACTCCATCATCCACCGCGGCAGGGAAGGGATTCTCCGGCGCCAAGCGGTAGTACACCGAGACTACCTTCATTTTTGCAAGATGCGCGATAGGGACGCCCTCAATGAGCGAACCAGAGTCGGATATAAAACCGCCGCCGTGAAAGTTGATCAGAACCAGATCTTTATTCTTTTGCGGCGTGAAAAGCGGCGTGATGATGTCAGTTCGCACACCCGCGATACTTGTCTCTTGTAGATCGACCGGGTAGAGCCGTCGCGCTTCCGCGGAGTTAGTTTTGCGCCAGGCGTCGGTGCGCGCTCGGATCTCGGCCAGATCGCCAGGCTGCGGCGCCTGGTGCTCAATTTCTTTTAGCCAAGCTTGAGCTTCCGGGCTGACGGTTGAGGGGATTGGCACCATCCTGGTAATGTGGGCCGTGCCGTCTGCGTCGAACGTACTCGAATCGGGATTAATTTGGGCCCGTAGAACGAGCGAGAGCAGCAAAGAACTGAAAATGACGGCGAAACTGTGCGCGAGTCGGTTCATTCGAGATCCTCCTTCGATGACAAACCTCTGGCTCTCACGGCAAACGCCGCTTGCGGGTTGTTCGTGCGCGCCTACTCACTTGTTCGTGGAGACAGAAATGACCGACGCAGCCACATTCCACCCGCGAATACTGACCTGGGGCACGCCTGGAGGGGAGGTCGGGGGATAGTCGATTGTGATTTCGCGCGCTTCTCCGGGGAGTAAAGAAATATAGTTGTCGCTGTAGTACGCGGGGAGAATTCGCTCGCCTTGGTCGTCGAGTAAGGTTAGCTTGCTTTGCAGAGCTGCGACACTGTCTTTGTTTTCTAAACGGACTCGCAAGCGAACCCAGTCCAACCCTCGTTCAAGCGATGCAGTCGAGGAAAGAGCTACGTTGGGAAGCCGGTTTAGGGCGCGATACGAAGGACTATCCTGAGCTAACCAATACAGATTTTCAGACACGAGTTGGTCAAAAGAATCATGCAGCTCGAGCTTCACTAGAAGAACGCCGTTCGTAAACAAGGGTGCGAGATCGAGTTGGAATAAATCAAGCGCAGCATCGGCGGCTACCCCTAGCTTACTCTCGCGCTCGAGCAGAACCCGGTTATCCAGCGAATACACCTTGGCTTTTACTACCATACTTGCACGCGCCTCGGTGGTTGCGTTGACCACGGTAACCGTGAAATTGGAAAGATCCAGTTGCACGTGAACAGGCTCACAACTTTTTTTTACTCCATAGTAGGAAGCCTGGGTATCGTAATCATGGCTGAGAATCTGCCAGGTGTTGCTCGGCCAGGCTGGCTGCGTCATCCACAGTAGACGTCCGCTGTTCGGCGCCCATAGGTGTTGGTTCATGCCTTCAAAAATCGCGCGATGATCCACATAATTCAGCATTTGGGCTTTGCGTTCAAAGTCTTCGAGGCCGGTCGGCGACCCGAACTGCGCCTCCATCTCCGCCATAAAAGGTGCCATCGCGCCGTTTCCACTGGCGTGCCAATCGTGATACGCCCAGACATCGTCGATTGGCCACTGGTCAGGCTGGGGCACCGAGGCGCGAAATGATTCCAGCGTCGAGAATGAAGGAGTTCCGGTTTCAACCGAAAATCCATGATTGAGACTCGTGTAGTACAAGACCGGATCGGTGTACTTATAAGGACCGCTGTTCTGCAGATTGACCTGGTTTGAGCTGGGCGAGTAGTAGCGTGTTCCGTCTAACGTTCTAACTAACTCAGCTAAACCTTGGTTGATGATGGGCTGAGGTACGCCTTCGTTTCGTCCACACCAAAGTGCGATTGAAGGATGATTGCGGAACCGCAGAATCGTGTCCCGCGCATTTTCGAGAAATAGCGCCGGATCTTCGGCTTCTAGGTTATAGTCTTGAGTTGATTCCCAAAAATCATTCCAAACCAAGAGTCCGTATTCGTCTGCCAATTCGTAGAAACTCTCCTCCGTGTTTTGACCCACCCAGTTGCGTATCATGTTCAGGTTCGCGTCGTGATGCAGCTTGAAATAAGGCTCTAAGCGCCGCCGCGAGACCCGCTTGCGGGAGTCATCCATGCCCCAATTTCCTCCGCGGCAGGCAATGCGCACACCATTGACCTTAATGACCAAGTATGGGGCCGCGGATCTATCATCGAGCAGGTGTATAGCGGACGAGGACTCGGCGCCCGGTGCCAACGAGGCAACCCAGGATTTCCAGTTAGCTTTCCACTCCGGGGGAAAATTTTCCGGCGCTGGATCAGGCGCCGGGACTTCGCGGATTCCGCTGTGGCTCACATCCACCGCTGGCTCATTGCCATTCTCAGTCTGGGTGGGAATGTATTCCACACGGCGTAAATGCCCGTGAGCGTCGAGCAGGCTAAGCTCATAGCTAATCTCCCGAATTCCAAAGCGCAGTTGTTTCACATCCGACTCGCTTCCGTTCTGGCTTACGCTTAGGCGTAAGGAATAGAGCTCCTGCTGGCCGTACCCATTTGGCCACCACAAGCGTGGATGCGCAATCGTGAGCGAAGAGAATTCAGCCGGTGTCAGCTTCACTGTGCTGTGGCCGGGAGCTATCGTGACCTTTTTTGTCACCTCGATTTCACCCATCGAGGCGCGCAACTGGACCTCGACCGGAGAGGATGTCGTATTCTCGAGAGGAACGGTGATGGCGACAGATGCGGGGCTGGTTTGGGGGAGGGGCAGGGAAGTGAGGACTTGCCCATCACCAATTCGCACCCCCGCCGATACCGTCAGCGTCACCGGCTGCCAAATTCCGGTATCACGGTCGCGGATGGCTGGAATCCAATCCCAGCCTTCGGTTGCAACGAAGGTTGGTCCATCCAGGCACATGATTCCACCGTTCTCCCCGGGGCCGCCTTTGATCGATTGTTCCTGCGGAATCCCGGGGTGCGGCGGTGGTGACACCTTCACGGCCACTACATTGACAGGCTTGAGCCAAGCGGTGATGTCAAAGGCGCCGCGGATGAAAGCTCCGGTTATTGTGCCGAGCCGGTTTCCATTGAACCAAATCTCGGCTCGATAATTGATTCCTTCCAAGGTCAAAGTCAGTTTCCGTCCACCAGCCTGCGATGGAGCTTGGAACTGGGTGCGGTACCAGTAGGCCTGTTGATTCAAGCTTTCTGGAATGGCCAAATTATTCAGTCCGAAGTCAGGATCAGGATAGATGCCGCGTTCGACCAGGCTGCTCAGCACCGTGCCTGGCACGGTGGCTGGAATCCATTGGTCGGTATTGATTCCGGGCTGGGATAGCTGTTTCCCAGGCAGGGCGGTTTGCGGGGCCGGCAGCAGTTCCCAACTACCCACCGTCCAACGATTCTCTCCACTGGGCTCGAGCGTTTGAGCTTTTTTCATTTTCTCGACGTCGCGAAACAACCGACTTGGCGGCGCTGGAATTGGCGCTCGACTTGTCGGCATGGTGGCGGGATCCTGAGGAGCGCGATATCCGGCCTGTCCGTGGGTCTGTACGGGCCATGACTTTGAGCCCTCTTCGAAACTGACAAGGGCGAAGTCCGGCGGATTACGATTGAGCTTCTGCACCTCCTCGATATTGAGCGCCTCACGCAAGATCTTGAGGCCCGCGATCTTTCCCGCGAAGTGTTTCTCGCCGCTACCTGGGTGTGCGGGAGGTGCGATGCGCAACTCCGGTCGTACACTTCCCACGGAGAATCTGCCGATGGCGAGCTCGCGTTTATTGACGAATAGGTGAAACTGGGTGCCGTCGAAGGTTGCGGCGAGAAGGCTCCACTTCATCGGGTGCAACGCAACATCGGTATCGAGACGACTGCGATCTCCCAACCACAAAGTCATCCTGCCAGCGCTGAGACCAATATAACGAGCGTATTCTTCGCTCGGATCACCAACTCCGGCGACCAGTGTGAGTCCCTCGACATCGTGGTCGAGATAAACCCAGCAGTATAGTGACCAAGGGGAGTCGGGCTTCAAGACGCTGTCATGTTCGCCCAGTTTCTTCACCAGCCCATTGCCGTCGGCCAAGAAGATCCCGTTGAAGGGACCATAAAAGGGAGGATCATTGCTGAGCGACGTCTGCGCGTACCCGCACAGACAAAAGAGCCCCCATGTGAGGAGGAGATTTAGGCCACTAACCGGCGTGCGAAGGATGCAACGCATGGTTTGAATCCAGCGCTTTCCTAACAACGCAAAGCAGAAAATGTAGTACGGGCCCGGGTGGTGAGTCCACGGAAAAGTACCCCATCGGCGGGACAAAGGTGCAGCGCGCGGAGCTCCTTTATACTTCACAGTGGATGCCGTACCGACTCTGCCTTGCCGCGATCGTCTGGATTTCTCTAGTGTCCGTCGGTGAGAACATTCCGATGTTTTCTCCGCTTGACTCTTGGAAGACTGCCATAACTACGCAAAACGCCACCGCCCTGAAGTTGTTCTACAGCAGTACGCCCCCGGCTCAAATCAGCACAGATCAGGGGCAGCTCGACGTAGGCGGTGAGGTTGTTTTCTGGCTCGGCCTCAGGGCGAAATCCATGCAGCTTAAGATCATTCAGGCGGACTCGAGCCAAGCCGGGGTTTACAGGGTTTTGTTTCAAACGACGGTTCAGACCGCCGCGCGCATTATGTACGTGACGGCGGTGCAAGTTTGGCAGCAACGCGCAGGTGGATGGAACATTGTCGCCGCCAAGCGCGAGGTCACAAAACTCGAGCAGCCAATTTCAATCGACGAGAAGATTTACCCGCCGGGGGATGCCCATAGTGAAATTCAGACGGCTTTGGCCCGCGCGCGTAAGTCAGGGAAACGAGTGCTGGTGGTTTTTGGCGCAGATTGGTGCTACGACTGCCACGTGCTCGACAAGGCGTTTCAACGCCACGATATCGCCGCTGTTCTGAACCGAAATTACGAACTGGTGCACGTAGACGTGGGTCAAGGCGAGAAAAACCAGGACCTGATGAATGAATATCAGGTGCCGATGAAACGCGGTATTCCGGCCATTGCAGTGCTCGAGCCCGATG
>JAFAPG010000208.1 GCA_019247235.1 Acidobacteriota bacterium | reverse complement strand
ACTTCATGATCACGACCGGCGTCAGCGAAGAAGAGTTCGGCCACTGGGGCCCAATCGCACTCTACGTCGGCGGTCCCGGGGAAGTACGGTTCAAGGATATTGCTTATAAAGATTTCCAGCCCAAGAAGCACACTCCGGAACAGACTTCGCCACATTTTCGTAAGCAGAAGCTGAACAACTTTTATCTGTCCTGGGGTCCGGCGATCGCCGACATCAATCGCGATGGAACTCCTGATATCGTGGCCGGGCCGTATTATTACCTCGGGCCGGATTACCTCACGGCCAAAGAAATTTATCCCGCCGTCACCTTAAACCCGAGTACCGACTTCTTTAACGGGGTGCAATTCGCCTATGACTTCACCGGAGACGGCTGGCCTGACGTACTGAACCTGCAGCTGGGCAAGCCCGCCGTCTTGTATGTCAACCCGAAAGGTGAGTCGCGCCGCTGGCAGGCTTACGATGTGCTCAGCGGCAACACATGTGAAACTTGGCTCCTGAAGGACATCAACGGCGATGGAAAACCAGAGTTGATTTACAAGGACATCAAAAATCAAGTTGCCTGGGCCGCCCCCGATCCACGGAATCCCACCGGACCATGGATCGAGCATGCCATCTCCGAGCCCGGCCCCTGGCCGAATCACGGACTCGGCGTGGGAGATATTAACGGGGACGGCCGCATGGATGTAGTCGATGCTTATGGCTGGTGGGAGCAACCGAAAGAGGGCGCCGATAAAGGCCCATGGAAGTATCATCCCCAGGCTTTCAGTGACTGGAACCGCACCGCGCAAGGCGGCGCAGAAATGGCCATCTATGACGTCAATGGCGACGGACTGAATGACGTCGTCACCAGCTTGCATGCCCACGGCTGGGGCCTCGCCTGGTTTGAGCAGAAGCGGGATGCCAGGGGAGAGATTTCCTTCATCGAGCATAAGGTCATGGGCGACTTCTCCAGCAATAACGCGGGGGGGGTGGTTTTCTCCGAGCTGCACGGCTCCGCTCTAGCCGATATCGACGGCGACGGGATTCCCGATTTCATTACCGGCAAGCGCTATTGGTCTCACCTTGACGGCACCCTTGATCCAGACCCCTACGGCGCGCCGGTTCTATACATCTTCCGCACGGTTCGCAATCCCAAAGCGCCCGGTGGCGCCGAACTCGTTCCGGAACTCGTAAACAATGCTTCGGGTGTGGGATCTAGTCTGGCCATTGCTGACCTGAATGGCGATGGCGCCCCCGAAATCATTACCTCGACACGATTTGGCACCGATATCTTCTGGAACAATTGGAAGAAAGGTAAAACCCCTTCGCCCGGGAAGCGCTAGGCGGAGAGACTCATGATGGCAATTTCGACGCTCCTTTGGCCATCGTAGTCGCACCGGGCGAATGTAGTTGTCACCGTGCCCGCAAGGGGCGGGAGGAGATGAGCAGATGTCAATCACACAGACGCGGCGCGAGTTTTCAAAGACCGTGCTCGGGGCAACCGCCGGAGCGGCCAGTCTACTTTCATCACCTCTCAAGCTTCTAGCGGCCAAGAAGCGGAACATTAAGATCGGTCATACCAGTATTACCTGGCCTATGGACCGCGGTTGCTACGCCGCCGATGACAGTCAGTGCCCGCCTGAGCAGATCGAGGCGGGAATCAAAGACATTTCCTCGCTGGGCTTTTACGGTTACGAGTTGTTTGGTGTCGCCCTACAGAAGCTCGAATCTCGGGGTGGACTGGGACAACTGCTGAACAAATACAACCTGCCACTGATTTCCGCCTACTGCACGGTTAACCTCATTGACCCGGCTAAAACGAAAGAGGGGCCGCAGTCGATTCCAGCCTTGCTCGAGAACGCCAAGCTAGTCAAAAAATGTGGCGGCACGGTGGTTGTGCTGGGGCCCAATCAGGTGGACCGCAAGAGTTACGACTTCAGACAACACCAAACCGATATCGTGAATGCTTTGGGCCAAGCTGCCAAAGCCGTGACCGACATCGGTATTACCACCTGCTTCCATCCCCACACGGGCACCTGCGTCGAGAACCGCGACGAAATCTATGCGGTGATGAACGCCGTTGATACCAGATATGTCAAATTCGGGCCCGACATCGGTCAGCTGCAAAAAGGCGGCTCCGATCCTTTGCCGATCGTGAAAGACTTTCTGCCGCTAGTCGAGCATATGCACTTCA
>JAFAPG010000207.1 GCA_019247235.1 Acidobacteriota bacterium | reverse complement strand
GACTTCCACGAGAACGGCTGCTGGAAAATCCGTTGCCCTAAATCTCCCGCAAAGAAAAGTCTATTTGGTTCATTCTTCCCGAGGGCAGCTAGAAATCGAAGCTGGGCGATGCTCACATCCTGGGCCTCGTCTACAACGGCGAAGTCGAATGGTGAAGGTTTTCCTCTTTCGTATAAAGATGACAGTCGATTAAACATTCCAGCGTTCGTCACGAGGTCCTGCGATCTTAATTTCGTTCTCACGTCCTCGAAGATCAACCAAAGCAGCGCACGTTGCGCTTCTTTCAGGCGAGTTTTGCGGCCGAGTCTTGCGACATCGCGATAAGACTCCCACGTGTCCAGCTGCCATCCATCCACGACTTGCTCCCACTCCGTTTCGAGAAAATGAGGTGAAAACCGCTTTGCCTCGCGCGCTTGACTTGCATCGTGCAGCAGTTCGCGAATCACTCCCGCCGACGCGATTCTCACTTTCCCAATAGTCGCGTCGTGGAGCCGTCTGCCAATCGCATTCATGGCGTGCACTTCAATACGATCTCCGAGCCGTGGCTCATTACTGATCAATAACCGCAGTTTTGAGCTCAGGGCATTTGCCAGGGGTTCAGAGAATGTTGTCAGCAGGACGCGCGAATCGCGGTTTGCGCGCGCCAGATGTACTGCACGATGCAACGCCACGATGGTCTTACCTGTCCCGGCCGAACCCGAAACACGAGCAGGACCGTTAAAGACTCGCTGGACGAGCCGACGCTGGGCGGGGTGCAGGAAGGTGGTCCATTTTTCCCACGGATAATCCAGTGCCCGCTCAAGTTCCTCTTGGCTGGTAATCGTACGAAAACGCCTTGCAGCATCGGGGTGCTCGAACTCCGCTTTCGAGGGGCCAACCTCCGGGCCCGGCACAGCCATTTGATACAGGACTGTAGGAGGCTCCGGCTTCGGCCTGACCAGAGGAGCTGGCTGCGGTGCTACTCCAACTGCAATGTTGAGCAATGACTCTGCCGCTTCAGCAGGCAGATGTCCTATCAAATCGAGGACCGAGTCCTCGTTGGCATTCCGCACGTCTCGAAGCCAGTCTGGAGGAACGCCGAAACCAAGCAACTGGTCATCCGACAAAGACGAGAATAAGGAAGGCTTGACGCTCGATTTCGGAGAGGCCTCCACGTACTTCGGAATTGGGATCTCTTGAACCCTCTCACGAATCTCTACTAGCTGCGCCGCGCCGGTCTTCGGGTGCGTTTCCAATTTGCGCCGTTCCGCCCATTGGTACGCCTCATCGTGGTGATTGACATAACAAAGCAAAAGGCTGGTTCCGGTCTTGTGTACGATCAACCGCACGTCGCGGCCGACTCGGACCGACCAGAAATTTGGATCTTTGGCTTTCGCTAGCTTGTGGAATTGCAGGCTAGGATGAGCTGGATTGAGTTGAAGATCGAAGGCAGCCATCTTGACGGCTTTTTGTTCTTCATTCGTGAGGCACGCCAGACTGTCAGTGAAAGTGTCTGCAATGCGGAATTCCATCACTTTGTCGGGAATACTTTCATCACTTCATCGCCCAGATGATTGATCACTTTTACCGCAATCCGGCCGGACTCGGGCTTCTTAAACGGACGCGACGTATCGCTGTGCAGAGTTGCCCAGGCCTCTTCATTGATCTCCGCCTTCAAGCTGGTCTTCAGCGCCTTATATGGATCGTTTGCGCCTAAAAAGTACGCGTGCCGCACAAAGAAGCTTTCTTCGTTGTAGTCCGTGTCGATAAACCAGCAGGCAATCCCTTCAGCTCCGTCGCTACGAACCTCGCCGGTGCTGGGATGGAACACATCCACGCCCTTTACCTTCACCTGAACCTGACCATTTTTCAGACCGATAATGTCAATGTCTGGCTCGCCAAAAACTACGAACAGATTGCCTTTGCCGGTGTTTTTCAGTTCATCGGACATGTGCAGGTCGGCATTCATGCGCGCTTTCAGCACCGGAATCCTCCCCAGCTTGTTGAAGTCCGAGGAATGCGCGTCGTAGTTGAAAGCGCAAGTGATCAGTACGTCGAAGCCTGCGTCCCCAGCCTCACGGGCAGCCGACACCAGGTCGGGCCGGGCGACGGTTCCAAATTCAGGACCGATGAATATGGCAGCTCGTTTCTCCTTTGATCCGCTTTCCGTGTACTTCCCTTCGGCGCAGACGAAATATCCCGGCCAGGGCGTAATCGATGAGAACGAGATCTTGTCTTCTTTATTTGCCTGCTGGACGCCAGCGGTTTTCAGGTTCTCCAGAATCATCTGGACAAAGTCAGACTCATCTTTGCGTCCAGTCTTCGATTGCGGCTGACCGTCGATCCAATCGCCGTTTTCGTCCACGATAACGACCCGATGCGGCGAAAGACTCTCGACGGTGAACGGGCCTGCAACACGGACTCTTTTGTTGTCTTCGCAAGGCCTGTCGTACAAGTATTCAGAATCCGCTTTGGCGACGATAGAAGCATCGATGGCCCTCTGTCGAGCCATTCGCCCTTTCCACCAGTTACCATGTAGTTCTTTGACTTCTTGGCTCCATTCTTCGCTCGCATCACGGGGAACCTCCCAATCCTCCCATTTCACCCTTAAGGCGACGTTCAGCCTCTTCCGGAGGGGATCGAGCACCTTCTGATGTTCATCCCAAATCACGTCGATCTCGGCGTCGTTGGCAATAGACTTCAGGCTGATGTGCGGGATCCGCTCATAAACAAAGCCCTGACGGACGTTCCCGTGAGTAGGGGCTTCGGACGGAGCCGAATTTGTAAGTTCGGCCTCTTGGAGTTGTCCCTCGCGGCTGTCAGCAAGGACGTAAAACGGATATCGAGACCCCATGATGCGGGCACGCGAAAGCGCAAGAGCAACTCGAGAACTGTCAATAGTGATCCAGCGTCGGCCCCACTGTTCCGCGACGTACGCCGTTGTACCGGAACCGCAGGTTGGGTCTAGAACGAGATCGCCTGGGTCCGTCGTCATCAGAATCACTCTTTGTAAGACTCTGGTATCAGTCTGAACAACGTACACCCTGTCCTCACCAAAG
>JAFAPG010000201.1 GCA_019247235.1 Acidobacteriota bacterium | reverse complement strand
CCAACCTCGGCACCTTGTTCTACATAGAAGATAGTGGCGGAACGTCCCTCTATCATGGTGGCACCGCGGAAATCGAGAAGCGTTTCGCTCATGGTCTTGGGCTACACGCTAGCTATACCTTCGAGCGCGCGATTTCTAACTACGAGTCGGTCGCCAACTTGGCGGACTTTCCCCAGGAGCAGGCGCGAAACCTGGAACGCGCCGTCTCTCGCCAGACCGTACCGCAGCGGGCAACCTTCGATTTGGTGAGCGCCGTGCCCAGCACTGTGCGGGTGCTGCATGACTTCAAATTCAGCACTCTTATCAGCGCTCAAAGCGGCCAGTTCTATAACATCTACGCGGGTATCGATACCAATGGCGATACCAATTCGTTAAACGACCGTCCCGGCACCTTGGGCCGCGATTCACTCAAAGGACCGAGTATCTTCAGCTGGGACATGCGCGTGGCCCGGGCATTGCGATTCCGAGAGCACCTCACTGGCGAGTTTACGTTTGATCTTTTCAATGTGACCAATCGCGTAAACGTCACTGATCTGAATACCGTATGCGAATGCGATCTGCCGGCCAGCAGTTTTAGTCGCTCCTCGCTTCCAGGCACCATCGCATCTCTGAATCCGTTATTCGCGTTCGATAAAGCGCGGCAAACTTTGAATCCATTTCAGTTTCAGTACGGCTTCAAACTGCGCTTCTAGCTGGCTGCGCAGGGCCGACAACAATCAAACTGTCTCTCGTGCCGTCCACCCCGGCCAGACACCGTGAGGTCGCGCTGGAATAGAATTGCTTGACGTCAAGCAGCTGGCGATCTCTCGGCCGGGACTCGGCGCTTAGACACGCCGCGCGACCACGTTCAATCTCTCGATGCCAAACGTACAACGCACACAGATCGGAATTATTGGCGCTGGGCCAGCTGGCCTGGTTCTCTCCCACCTGTTGTATCTTCATGGCATTGAATCGGTAGTGCTAGAGATTCGCAGCCGCCACTACGTGGAAGAGCGAGTGCGCGCAGGCGTTTTGGAACAAAACACCGTCGATCTCCTTAATCAAATGGGGGTGGGCGAGCGCATGAAGCGCGACGGTCTGGTGCATTATGGAATCGAGCTCCGCTTCAATTGCCAGAGACACCGCATTGATTTTCGCGAGCTCACCGGCGGCAAGGGTATCACCATTTATGCGCAAGCCGAAGTGCTGAAAGACTTGAACAACGCGAGAATAGCAACCGGCGGCCAGGTGCTCTTCGAAGTCGAAGATGTGAGTGTTGCAGGCCTGGAGAGTCCCCGGCCCAAGATTTGCTACCAGAACCAGGGCTCCCGGTGCGAACTGCACTGCGACTTCATCGCAGGCTGCGACGGCTTTCATGGCATCTGTCGTCCCAGTATTCCTCCAGGTGTACTGACTGAATACGAGCGTGTGTATCCTTTCGGCTGGCTCGGGATCCTCGCGGAAGCGCCGCCTTCGTCTGAAGAGTTGATTTATGCCTACCACGAACGCGGCTTCGCGTTATTGAGCATGCGAACGCCACACCTCAGCCGACTGTACATTCAATGTCATCCCCACGAGGATATTGGCTCCTGGAGCGACGAAAGAATCTGGTGCGAGCTTCGCGCCCGCGTGGCTACCAGCAATGGCTGGCATCTTAACGAAGGTCCAGTGTTGCAGAAGGGGATTACTGGCATGCGCAGCTTCGTGGTTGAACCGATGCAATACGGGCGAGTATTCCTAGCCGGGGATTCGGCGCATATTGTGCCACCGACGGGGGCGAAGGGGCTGAATCTTGCTGTCAGCGATGTTCAGATTCTGGCTCGCGGCCTGGACGAGTATTACAAGAAAGGAGCTCGCCAGTTGCTCGACCATTATTCCCAGATCTGTTTACGTCGGGTTTGGAAGGTGCAACGCTTCTCCTGGTGGATGACATCCATGCTGCATCGCTTTCCTGATGAAAACCCTTTCGATTGTCGGCGCCAGCTGGCCGAGCTGGATTACGTGACAAGCTCAGAGGCGGCAGCGAAGAGCCTGGCAGAGAATTACGTGGGCCTTCCGCTGGATTGAAATTCGTTATGAATTTCGCCATACCTCCTTTCGCCTGAGTCGGGAACTCAGCCGAATCCTCTGCATCCGCCTCGCAACAACACTTGCACGCACGACTAAAACCAGCCAAAATACTTCGCTCCTATGCGATCTGTCATTCGAGGCCTAATCTGGACGGGTATTTCAGCGGCTGGAGCGATCGCTCTGGCCACCATCGCGCACAGTCGTAGGGAACCTATCAATGCACTGTGGCTGCTGACCGCCGCAGCCGCCATCTATGCTGTAGGTTATCGCTTCTATAGCAAATTCATTGCCGCAAAAGTTCTGGCTCTCGATGCGCAACGTGCCACGCCGGCAGAGCGACTGGATGATGGGCGCGACTTTGTTCCTACAAACAAGTGGATCGTCTTTGGACACCACTTTGCGGCCATAGCCGGCCCCGGCCCACTGGTTGGCCCTGTGCTGGCAGCGCAATTCGGATACCTGCCAGGAACAATTTGGATTTTACTGGGAGCCTTGTTTGGCGGGTGTGTGCAGGATTTCGTGATCTTGTTGTTTTCCGTGCGCCGCGATGGCAAGTCGCTGACAGAAATGGCCAAGCAGGAAATCGGCCGGGTGGGAGGGATGGTTGCGTACAGCTCGGTTATCGCCATCCTGGTGATTCTGCTGGCTGTCTGCGCCCTGATTGTGGTCAACGCACTACGGCAGAGTCCATGGGGAACCTTCACCATCGCCATGACAATTCCAATCGCCCTGCTCATGGGGGTGCATCTACGCAGACTGCGACCGGGCCGGGTACTTGAAACATCGGCATTTGGGTTTGTCCTGGTTCTCGGGGCAATCTGGGGCGGACAATGGGTCTCGCAAAATCCGCTGAGCAGATATTTCAGCCTGACCTCTCCTGAATTGGCATTAGCCATCATCCTGTACGGCTTTGCGGCGTCGGCTCTCCCTGTGTGGCTGCTGCTTGCTCCACGGGATTACCTGAGCACGTTCGTCAAGCTGGGTACGATTGGCATGCTAGTCGTAGGAATTGCAGTTACACATCCTACGTTGCACATGCCCGCCCTAACCCGATTTGTTAATGGCACCGGGCCGGTATTTGGCGGGAAAGTGTTCCCTTTCGCTTTTATAACCATCGCTTGCGGCGCCATCAGTGGCTTTCATTCGCTTATTTCGAGTGGCACCACCCCCAAACTCATTCGTCGCGAGACCGAAGTGCGCATGGTCGGCTACGGCGCCATGCTTGCCGAATCGACTGTAGCCATTATGGCAATGGTAGCCGCCTGTGTGCTTGAGCCCGGGACCTATTTTGCCATCAATAGTCCGGCTGGAATCGTCGGACAGTCAGCAGATGCCGCGGCAGCTACCATCAATGGCTGGGGGTTTTCGGTCAGCGCGGCAGCCATGCAAACGCTCGCGCAGCGGGTGGGAGAACAAACGCTTTTCAACCGCACCGGCGGTGCCCCCGCCTTCGCGGTTGGCATGGCGCATATTTTTTCTAAGAGCCTGGGTAGCCACCTTATGGCCCTCTGGTATCACTTCGCGCTCATGTTCGAAGCCTTATTCATCCTGACAGTGCTCGATGCGGGTACCCGCGTTGGCCGTTTCATGCTGCAGGAGGCGCTGGCTCACCTTTGGGCACCTCTAGGACGGACCGCTTGGTATCCCTCGGTTCTCGCAACCAGCGGTTTAATCGTTTGCGCCTGGGGATATTTTCTCTGGCAAGGAGTGCGGGACCCACTAGGTGGAATTAACTCTCTCTGGCCGCTGTTTGGCATTGCTAATCAGTTGCTGGCCGCGGTAGCTCTCTCCGTCGCCACGACCATTATTATTAAGTTGCACCGCGCCAAATATGCGGCCGTCACTCTGGCGCCGTTGGCGTGGCTGGTGACGGTGACTTTTGCCGCCTCGTGGCACAAAATCTTTGACCCCAGCCCGCGTATCGGATTTCTTGCCCAAGCGCGTCAGCTGGCTGCCACCCCGGGCAATACC
>JAFAPG010000179.1 GCA_019247235.1 Acidobacteriota bacterium | reverse complement strand
CATCGGCGCGATTGGCGCTGCCGCGCACGATAGCAATCACGTTGTCAAGATGGTCCAGCGCCGTGAGATAGCCCTCAAGCACATGCTCGCGGTCTTTTGCCTTCTCCAGCAGAAATGCCGTCCGCCGGCGAACCACGTCAACGCGGTGATCGATGAAGTGCCGAACTGCCTCAATCAGGCCCATTTCTCTGGGTTGTCCGTGCACCACCGCGAGCAAGATCATGCTGAAGTTTTCCTGCATCTGGGTGTGCTTGAAGAGTTGATTGAGGATGATCTGGGGCTCGGCACCGCGCTTGAGCTCGATTACGATGCGCATGCCATCACGATCGCTCTCGTCGCGAATATCGGAAATATCTTCAATCGTCTTGTTGTTGACCAGCTCAGCCATGCGCTCGATCAAATAGCGCTTATTCACCTGATAGGGAATCTCCGTCACCACAATGGCTTGCCGATCTTTGGTAAGGTTCTCAATGCCCGCTCTGGCCCGCATCATGAAGCGACCACGGCCGCTCTTATAAGCATCGAGAATGCCGCCTTTGCCATGAATGATGCCGGCGGTTGGAAAATCCGGGCCTTTCACAATCTTCAGGATTTCTGGCAGCGAAGTAGCTGGATTATTTACCAGCAGGATGGCAGCATCTACAATTTCGGTCAGGTTATGCGGGGGAATCTTGGTGGCCATGCCCACAGCTATGCCATCAGCACCATTGATGAGGAGATTGGGAATGCGCGCGGGAAGAACCTCCGGCTCCGTCTCGCTTCCGTCATAATTCTCGCGAAAATCCACCGTGTCTTTGTCGAGATCCTCGAGCAGCGCCGTGGCAACCCGTGCCAAACGCGCCTCCGTGTAACGATCGGCCGCGGGCGGATCGCCATCGACTGAGCCGAAATTGCCCTGACCATCCACCAACGGATAGCGCATGGCAAACGGCTGAGCCATCCTTACCAGCGCGTCATAAACCGCCAGGTTGCCATGCGGGTGGTATTTACCCATGGTCTCGCCCACGATGCGGGCGCACTTGCGCGTAGCCCGGTTGGGCTGCAGACCCATTTGCTGCATGGTGTAAAGAATTCGACGATGCACCGGCTTAAGCCCGTCCCGAATGTCGGGCAAAGCACGCCCAATAATCACCGACAATGAATAGTCGAGATACGAGCGTCGCATCTCCTCTTCAATATTGACCGGTTGAATGTTAGCCGCGCCCGGAGCTCCATCGCCGGGAGGGGTTAGGGGAAGTTGCGGGTTCTCGTCGTCAGCCATAGGGGGTCCGAGGTAGCCGTTTTAGTCTGCGCAGGACGCCATCGGGGCGCCCACGAGGCCGCCAAGGTAAACCGCAGAAAACAAATGATTTAGCCCTGAATAGCTACGGAATCAGTATAGCACGTCGGCGCTCGATTCTGACCCTTGAAACTTCTTCGGCGTAATGATGAAGGCGATACTCCGACCGGAAAAAGCGTCCCGCCGGTGGAGGGTATCCGTGGTCCAGCTTTCAGCCGGCTGAGCTGACTGCGATAATTCTACGGATGGCAGCGCTTGAAGCGAAGGTTGCGCTTGTGACCGGGGCCAGCCGAGGAATTGGCGCGGCGATTTCGATTGCGCTGGCTCGGCAAGGAGCCGATGTGGCCCTGAATTATCATCGGCGCGAAGACGCCGCGCGAACCGTTTCGTCCGAAATCGAGAAGCTAGGGAGAAAAGCCAAGCTCTTTCCCGCCGACGTCTCTCAATCAGCCGCGGTGGAAAGAATGATTGAAACCATTCAGCAGGATCTTGGCCCAGTGAACATTCTGGTCAACAATGCCGGCATCGCGCGGCCACAAAAAGTTCGAGAGATCAGCGAAGCCGATTGGGACCAAATCATTGCCGTTAATCTCAAATCCACCTTCTTGGTTACGCAAGCGGTCTTGCCCTCGATGGAGGCAGCACAGTGGGGCAGGATCATCAATATTTCCTCGGTTGCCGCCCAGACCGGCGGCGTCGTGGGCCCGCATTATGCGGCTTCAAAAGCTGGCATGCTCGGCTTAACCCATTCTTACTCGGCGCTGTTAGCGAAATCAGGGATTACGGTCAATGCCATTGCTCCTGCTCTGATTGAAACCGAAATGGTAAGTTCGAATGTTCGCGCCCGGACCGAGTTGATCCCGGTGGGACGTTTCGGGACGGTCGAGGAGGTTGCCGAGGTGGCAGTGCTGCTGGCCATGAACGGCTATATCACCGGGCAAACCGTCCATGTAAACGGCGGATGGTACATGAGCTAGCCTCAAGGGCGAATGATCACTTCACTCGGGCCCGAGGGAAGGTCGAAGCTCAAACCACGTGCGTGGTTCTCCTTGAGCGTGGCTGTAAGATTCAGATCAGAAACCTGAATGGAACGTGTCCAGCTACCGGTTGTCCAATAGTCGCCCTTGGTGTATAAGATCGCACCGATAATCGAGTAGCTATCAATTTCTTCGCGGTGACCGTCCCGAAAGATGAGAACTGCCGGCGACAGAGGCTTCGGCGTGACCGGATGCGGCTCAGTCTCGCTGATCGCGGTTTTGAAAGTTGTCACTCGCACCCACTGATTTCCCTGAAGCTCCAATAGTTCCGGTTCAGGCAACGGCTCCTGCTTTCGCTCGGGAATTATCTCTCGCGGCGCAGGTTCGCCGCCCTGCGGCTCGATCGAGTCGCCATAATCAATGCCGTCGTAAGATCCCCACCCCCAGTACGGCCAAGCGCCCGAGTATCCATTGCGCGCATGGGAACCATGGAACGTGCGCCCTCGGAAGGGACGGCCCGAGATACTAATCCGGCCGGTATTTGCGCCCGGAACCATCATCCCGGGCTTAGCACAACCCGCGCCACAGCCTCCCATCGCCAGGCGATTCTGGGCTGCGGCACTGAGCGCTGCCATCAGGACGACGACCGGGATCGTGGCACCTTTGACCATCACTCACAACCAGGGCTTCAGTTGAGTTTGACTCCATTCGGAAGCCGGAACTCCACCCCATTCTGATCATTCTGCTTCACGGTGGCGGCCAAATCCAACTCGGCCAAGGCTACCTTGCGTGTGTGTCCAGCGGCAAGATCATACAGG
>JAFAPG010000177.1 GCA_019247235.1 Acidobacteriota bacterium | reverse complement strand
TAAAGCTTGAAAGCGGTGATTTGGTGATTGCCTTCACTGATGGACTCGTCGAAGTGGAAAATCAGGACGGGGAAGAATGGGGACTTCCTGGCTTGTTGAAGGCTGCGACCTGCGCGGCGCAATGCTCTCTAGACGCCGGAAATCTCGTGAATTTAATCTTCAATTCAATGGACGGCTTCTCTGAAGGGCAGCAAACCGATGATGCGACACTCGCAGTTGTGCGGGTGATCTGAAGAGCCGCCACTGAGACCCACAGGGCAGAATTTTCGTTGGGATAAGATTGGATTGTAGGCTCGCTGTCTCGCTTCCTTTTTTGGTTCTGCACAAGAAACTGTAAGATTGCCCATTCTACGCGGCTCTCCGAAAAGCAACGAATTCGATCTTTGTGGCTGCCAAGCGTTGCGCCTTTAGTAGCAATAATCCAGATCTCGGTATCCACGTCCTCTTCGCAGCAGCGCTTTAATGTTCCCTTCACCGCCTCGACCACGCCCATGGGATCTTGGTTTTGCAGTAGTTGAGAACCCCTTCCAGGTGTTTGAACAGCATATTCGCAACTTCTGCATGGGAGCCAGTCGCTGCCAGCGCAGTTGATCATTCCAGCTCTTCAAATAACGCAGCATGGCTGCTTCATAGGTGAAATCCCATAATCGAGCCAGGCTCTCTTTCAGCAAGTAGGCTTTCATTACCCGCCGATTCAAAGCGAACAGCTGGTTTAGTTGCCGTTGCTCACTTCGGTCTAGATTAACCCAACTGGTCAGCAGTAGCCAACGCTTGCCGCGCACGATGTCTCGTTCGGCGCCTCCTTTGCGGAAGAACTCCGCTCGCCGCACTTCATCCACCGCCTGGCTGGCGTGCTGCAGGGAATATGGAATTATCGTAGATAATCTGGCACTGCGGCACCCATTGCTGCAGGCTTTGCCGAAATGGTTCCCACATGTCGACGCAGGCGGCTTTCACCACTCTGCGCTGGAACGCACTCAGCGGTTGCCCTAAGAATTCATCCAGGATTTCTTTCTTTCGCTCTCGACCAAACCACAGGGGCTCACCCGTCTCCAGATTGCTGACCACGGTCACAAATTTCTGCTTCTTCCCCAGATAAATCTCATCTACTCCCATCTGCCGCAAGGCCGGTTTCCTGCGACTCGTTGTCCAGCGTTTCAGATAGCGCAGATCGATCGCTGCACCGTACTCGGAGATAAGCCGAACTGCCTGGCCACCCGCCGCACCGCCGCACTCTCGCAGGCCAGACCAACCGGTTCCTCGAAGCGTTTGCTAAACGGCGCCTTGCTCGGCAGTTGCGGCACTTTCTCTGTCTTCACCCCGCAATGACAGCGCACCCGATACAGCTCGATCACTACGGTCGTACGAACGCGCCGTCACTGGTTGTCGTGGTGAGCAGTGGTGACTCTCTTGTCTTAGAAGGTTTCTGCTGGTTTCGGATTTGATGGGTGGGCATTTCTTCACCTCGTGATCTCAAGAGGCGTTGTGTTGCGGTCAAGGGGTTCATGTGAACCCCAGCTCTGAAGCGGCGCAGCGCCTGATGGTTTCGAGCCTCCATTGCGGCTATCCAGTGGGGCGAGAAGTGGGTTGTATCGACCCATGACCAGCGAAGCGGCGTTAATTCAGGAGCTTAAGGAAACGCACCCGGAGGTCACCTGGGGGACGTAACCGGCGTACATTGCCAACCTCCTCGATTGACTTTAATGTCTCTAGCGGCACCCAAAAAACCTCTGGCTCAGTGATCAGCTCAATCCCCAATCGAAACCCAGCTCTGAAGCGGCGCAGCAGCCGAATTGCATTGAGCGCTCAAGTGCGCCTCTCCGGCGAAGATCGCGAAAAGTGCGCGTTCACATTGGGCGCAAAAGCCACCAACCTGAACCGGCACGGAGCGGCAATCTTCGTGAATCGTGACCTGGTCGTGGGGTCGACTGTACTGATCGGCAATGGTCGCGGCACTCAGGTCGCCGCCCGAGTCGTGTCACAGGCCCTGGCAGGCAATGGCATGCGTACTTATGGAATCGAGTTCCTCGAAGAAGGCGCTGCGATCCAGGGTTTTTGGGGAATCATTTTCCCCGGACCGTAGGCACAGGTTGTGGGTGACCCCTGTTGTGGGTGACCCCTCCACCAACTCGCGGCAACAGCCTTTGCCAGGCGAGACTAGCCCGCCAATGGCCCTCTAACCGTGAACAAGATCATCTTGCCGAACCATTTAGGCACAGCGTTTTCGGACGGACCAGGGCGTCGAATCATTGCTGCCTAGAACTCATTGCCGAGCTTACTTCTCTTTCGCGATTGTATCCCGCCACTGTCGTCATGTCCAAAACATCCTTCCGCCGCGCCAGCGATAATCACATGACGCCGCTTCACTCTAGGTACCTACAGCTTGCGCTGTGGGAGCCAAGGTTTCACCTTCAACCGGAACAGCACTCGTTCACCCTGTGGAATGAAGGCGAGACCTTCTAGAGTGGAATGTTGCCATGTTTTTTGGGGGGATTCTTGTCCCGCTTGCTGTCCAGCATGGCCAGGGCATGAATGAGTTTTCGGCGAGTATCACGGGGCCGAATAACGGCGTCGACGAATCCCCGCTCCGCTGCCACGTAGGGGTTGGCAAAGCGCTGACGAAATTCCTCGATTTTCTCGCGGCGCAGATCTTCTCGCATATTGTTAGGTTCAGACGCAGACGATGAGTGTTGGCTGGCGCGCTCAAGCTCGCGCTTATAAACGATGTCTACAGCTCCTTCCGGGCCCATGACCGCGATTTCAGCCGTCGGCCAGGCGTAGTTTACGTCCGTGCGAATGTGCTTCGAGGCCATCACGCAGTAGGCCCCGCCGTAGGCTTTGCGCGTGATTACCGTCAGTTTGGGAACGGTAGCCTCGGCAAACGCGTAGAGCAACTTAGCCCCGTGTCGAATAATGCCGCCATACTCTTGTTGGGTTCCGGGCAAAAATCCCGGGACGTCTTCAAAGGTAACAAGAGGAACATTGAAACAGTCGCAGAAGCGGACAAAGCGAGCCCCTTTGACCGAGGCATTCATATCAAGAGTTCCCGCGAGCACTGCCGGCTGATTGGCGACTATCCCCACCGAGCGGCCATCCATGCGGGCAAAGCCAACTACGATATTTTTTGCGTAGTGCTCCTGAACCTCGAAGAAATATCCTTCGTCGACGATGCTGCCGATTACATCCTTCATGTCATAAGGCAGATTGGACTGTGCGGGTACGATCGAATCGAGGGTGGCATCGGCGCGATCGATGGGGTCACTCGTCGGCTTTCGCGGCGGGTCTTCCAGGTTATTCCCGGGGATGAAGCTCAGCAGCTCGCGAAGCAAGGATAGGCATCCGGCGTCATCCTGGGCGAGAAAGTGAGCGACTCCGGAAATTTCATTGTGCGTGGCCGCGCCGCCGAGCTGCTCCTTGCTAACCTCCTCGTGCATAACCGTCCGTATGACATCGGGGCCAGTGATGAACATGTGCGAGGTCTTATTCACCATCACGATGAAGTCGGTAATGGCCGGAGAGTAGACCGCACCTCCGGCGCAGGGGCCCATGATCGCCGAGAGCTGAGGAACGACTCCGCTATAGAGGGTGTTGCGCAAGAAAATGTCGGCATAGCCGGCCAGAGACACAACCCCCTCCTGAATGCGTGCTCCCCCTGAGTCGTTCAAGCCGATGATCGGTGCGCCTACTCGGGCGGCGAGATCGACGATCTTAACGATCTTTCCGGCATTTGCTTCTGAGAGCGTGCCACCAAAGACGGTAAAGTCCTGGGCAAAAACAAAAACCAGGCGCCCATCGATGCGCCCATACCCGGTGATGAACCCATCGCCATAATATTTGCGTTCCCCTAAGCCAAAGTCATTCGCGCGATGGGTTACGAATCGGTCGGTTTCCTCGAAGCTGCCATCGTCGAGCAGAAATTCAATGCGCTCGCGCGCGGACATTTTACCTTCGCGGTGCTGGCGTTCGCGCCGTTCCCGGCCTCCACCTTCTTCGGCCAGCTGGTCGCGGCGTTTGAGTTCCTGCAGCTTTTGTTCGAGATCCATAGAAAGCGATGATTATAGACGCGTGCTGGTCGCACGTCGTGGACAGGCGATGGTCTTTTTCTGGTCGAGGGCTCGAAGTCCTTCGAATCCCCAGTGGTTGGGGCTCCATAGGAGAACGAATTTGCGGGGGCCGGCGATCTACCTAGTTGTTGATCTTCTTACCGCGATTCGGAGATTGTAGAGACGAAAACAAGTGGGGGTGGCTGCCCTGGGCTCATTCCATACTCGAACCGAGAGGCTCGTAGCGGTATTTTCTGCCATTCCAAAAGATAGCTGAGGTCATCTGGTCGCCGGTCGCTTCCTCGATGTAAATGGCGGACATGGATTTCTTCTTACTAACTTTCATCTTTTTCACCGTAATACTTTTGATCGCCAAGTTGATGATCACGTATTTGGAAAGAGGAGTGTCGGAGCGCCAGGCGTCGGGGCCTGAACCGTGAACCACTAGCACGCAAATGCCTTTGAGATGGGGATCATCCTGACCCATGGAGGCCGTAACTCTGGGGTTGCCGTACCCATAGAACGAGTCCATAGGATCGACCACCTGATAATTTTTCTCCCCTTGATCGATCAGGGGGTTCTTACAACGCGCGACCATGACAATATCTTCAATACCATCGCCGTTCAGATCGCCCTTGACTGGCGGCCATTCCGCCTCTAAGGAACAAGAGTCGCCAAACTGCTGATGGACGAACTGGTTGTCGACCAGAGCGGACGAAGAAGGCGGGTTTTGCGCCAGAACCGCCGAACAAAGGAGCAGGATGAACAAGGGAATCTGAGACCACATATCCTTTACTCTATTCTGGCGTTATCGATGTAGCTAGAGCCGAGCCAGGTAACCAAAGGTCAGGTATCGGGTAACCGACTGCTTATTCCTGGCGGCGCCGCGGATCGCAGCGAGGGGATCAAGAACCAGAATGGGGCGCGAAATGTTCCCAACCCGCCGGCCCAAATGCGACCTGCCGGCCGCTCGAATTTACCAGAAAGGCTTTCCGGCCGCGCGTGATTGTACCGATTTCAGTAATGCGTATGCCATCGATGGTTTTGGGCATGCGTCGCTTGCGACGCGCGGTAAAAAGAAGCTCATAGTCCTCACCTCCATGGAGTGCGAATTTCATCTCTACCCGATCGCCGTCCCAAGCGGCGCGAGGAATCGCTTCTTCCCAGATTTGAGCGCCCACCCGGCTCTCCTGGCAGAGGTGGTCGAGATCGGTAGACAGCCCGTCACTGAGATCGATCATGGAAGTGGCCAAGCTCAACCGGCGCAGTGCTCGACCTAAAGCGATGCGCGGCATTCCCAAGCGATCCTGCGCGCCTGAGGGTGGCCTGGTCCTCGCTCCAGCCGAATAAAGTTCGGCCAGACGCGCGGCTGAGGCGCCCAGCCGGCCGGTGACATAAATTCGGTCTCCTACCTGCGCGCCCGAGCGCAGGATGGCGCGGTTGCTCGGGACCGAACCGACCACAATAATGTCGGCTAGAATTTTTTGCGGAGACTGGGAGGTGTCACCTCCCGCGAGCGACACTCCGAATCTTCTGGCGAGATTTAAAAGACCGGCCAGGAATCTCTCAACCCAGTCGTCCCTTACCTGGGCGGGTAAAGCCAACGAGAGAAATGCCGCCGTCGGCTCCCCTCCCATGGCGGCAATGTCACTCAACCCGCGGAGCAGCGTGCGGTGGCCGATGGCCTCGGCCGAGTCCCACGCAAGGCGAAAGTGAACGTCCTCCAAGCTAAAGTCCGTGGTCACGAGCGCCTGGTGTCCAGGCGGAATGCGCAGAACCGCGGCATCATCCCCAATTCCGCAGATCACGGCGCCACCGGTTTTCACTTGCGCCCGCAGGCGTCGGGAGTTCAGCTGCCGGGCGGCTCGTTCACGAAGGCGCGCGATTAGGATTTTTTCCCGAACGGGCAAGGCGTCGATCATCATATGCCCAGCGGGGCGAGGCGCCAAATCTTTCTGCTCGGCCCGTCGAAGCTCGATTTCGATCGGTTTTCGGACGGATCTCGGGGAACTCGAGAGCTAGCGGGTATCGATGTGCAAAATGATGTTTACGATCTTGCGGTCATCGAATTGACTCACGCGTTTCGTGTCGCTGGTCTTTCCATTGAGCTGGGCGTAGACCTCGTAGTCTACATTGGAGGCTAGGGCGGGAAACCGGTACACCCCATCATTGCCGACAATAAAGGTTTTCACCGCCCGCGTGCGGGTATCGGTGACGTAGACAATGGCGTTTGCCAGGGTGTTGTCTTGTTTGTCGAGCACTTTGCCGGTCAACAGGCGCCCGGGGCGAGTATCTTTATCCTTATCTTTGGCGCTCACCGATATGCCGCTGATGACAAATAGCGCCAAATATCCAACCAGCACGAGCGGAAGAGTTCTTGTCCTAGCTTTTCCCCTCATCTCAGTTGAACTCCCAAACCGCTATTGGATGCAACTTACGCGCCGCTCGCCCATGCCCTGACAAAAGCTGATGGATAATCTGTTCGGTGATGCGGTCTTTCCGGATCGAGCCCTGATGCCTCCTCACGTTATCTGCCTAGGCCGCCGGGTGTAGGACCGCCGACCGCCGAGAAAGTCGAGAGCGACCTTGGCGATGGGCTTGAAAGATTCTGTGATAGCTGCAAGATTTCGATTATAGGCGAGAAGGAGGACGCGAGGCATGAATATGAGCAAGCGAGGTTCAGGAATAATCTCCGTCTTCGGTTTCTTCCTCCTCATTGTCCTCATATTCTTCTTCTTCATCCACCGGCTTCAATTCAACCGGATTGACCGTGGTGACTTCAAAGTCGGTCCCGCACTCCGGGCAAGAGATTACTTCGCCTTCATCGACCTCGTCTTCTTCCACGTCCAAGCTGGTTTCGCACTCTGGGCAGAAAAGCATAATGCCTCCGTTCTACGCCCGCGGGCTTATGAATGCATCCTGTTATATTTAGTGTCTTCGGAGGCTCAGGTCAAGTGGCCGGCCTTCCGTCGTCGAGTCCCAAGAACATTTATATCTTTCGACTATTTACGCGTGAAATCAGCGATAAGCACCTAAAAGCAATCTCTCGCTCAGTCTAGCGTTTTTCAGAAGCCGACTTCTTCGCTTCCCCTTCGTTCTTGGCAGTGCGGGGTTCTCTACACCCAGTTCTGTCACGATACGGAAGCAGCTGGTAGGATAGGAAAGAAGCTTGAGGCCCACCGAGAAGTGCCTTGGGCCGGTCTGGAAGATCAGCTGCTATGCCGCGATATAGATCCTTAGACATGGGACTGCCGCCGTTTCGTGGCGCGGTCCGCGTAATCATCCTGGCAAGCGTCGCCATATATGTCGTCATTTTGCTGCTGTTCTCATTTGCTCCTACAGAGGGGCGTGCGATCCTCGACTTTGGGGTGCTCGACCCTGGGCACGTGCGCCAGGGCTGGTTGTGGCAGCTAGCGACCTACGCCTTCATGTATGTTGATCCCCTCGACTTTGTTCTCTCGCTTTTAGGCATTTATTTCCTCGGTTGGGCCGTCGAAGAGCGGATCGGACCCACTGCCTTTTACACCTTATTCTTTGGCAGTATTATTCTTTCCGCCCTGACCGGCTTTGTACTTTCACTCTCGGGTAAGATCGCTCAGGGACCTGCGCTTGGCTCAGGTGCCGCCGCCAATGCCATTCTGATGGTGTTTTTTCTCTTCAACCGCGGCGCCCCGCTCATGTTATTTCCCCTTCCCATTCGCATTCCGGTGAAATGGATCGTGCTGTTTACCGCCGGCATTGAGACCGCGTATCTGCTTCTCAACCACTTTGCCCTGTTCTATTGTGTTTTGTTGCTGGGGCTCGGGTCAGGTTATGTATGGTATGCGGTTTTCCTAAGCCGCGGCGTGTCGCTCGGCGTTTCCGAGCGCTACTACGGATTGCGCAATACCTATTACCGCTGGAAGCGCCGGCGTGCCGCGCGCAAGTTTGAGGTGTACATGCGCGGACACAATCGCACCGTCAACTTTGATGAGCACGGAAACTACATTCCCCCTGAAGACTCCGATAAGCAGAATGGCGGTTCAAAATCGGGTTGGGTGAACTGACGAGACCCAAATTCGGAAGAAGCGGACCTCGTCAGTCCTTTCAAGTCGCTATGCTGCGGACCGGCCTGATTACGTTCCTTCGGACCAGCCCGCCAGGTACTCCTCCTGTTCCGGAGTGAGGCGATCGATCTTGATGCCCATCGATTCAAGTTTCAGCCGGGCTACGCGTTTGTCGAGCTCTTCCGGAACTCGATAGACCTTCTTCTCGAGCGAGGCATAATTTTTCACCATGTGGTCGACGGAGAGAGCTTGATCGGCGAAGCTCATATCCATGACTGAGGGCGGATGTCCTTCGGCAGCGGCCAAATTGATCAAGCGGCCCTCTCCGAGCAGGTTGATCTTGCGACCGTCCCGCAGTGAATACTCATCGACAAAATTGCGGGTCACGCGCTTTGAGGAAGACAGTTTCTCGAGCGCGGGGATATCGATTTCCACATTAAAGTGTCCGGAGTTCGAAATAATAGCGCCATCCTTCATGACATCGAAGTGCTCTTTGGTAAGCACGTTCTTGTTCCCGGTGACGGTGCAGAAGACGTCGCCAATTTTTGCGGCTTCCGTCATGGACATGACTCGGTATCCATCCATGACTGCTTCGAGTGCCTTGGTGGGGTCGACCTCGGTGACAATGACCTCGGCGCCTGTGCCGCGCGCTCGGCTGGCCAAGCCGCGTCCGCACCAGCCGTATCCGGCGACCACAAACTTCGAGCCGGCTAGCAGGAAGTTGGTGGCGCGAATGATGCCGTCGATGGTTGATTGCCCGGTGCCGTACCGGTTATCGAAGAGGTGCTTCGTATCGGCGTCGTTGACCGCGATGATGGGATATTCGAGCACCCCCTCGTTGGCCATGGCGCGTAAACGGATTACCCCGGTAGTGGTCTCTTCCGTGCCTCCGATAACCCCCTCGAGCGCATCCCGGCGCTTGGTATGCAAGATGCTGACCAGATCGGCGCCGTCATCCATGGTGATGTGCGGACGGTGATCGAGCGCGGCCAAAATATGGTTGTAGTAGGTTTCGTTATCTTCACCCTTGATAGCAAATACGGAAATGCCGTGATCGCGTACCAGACTGGCGGCGACGTCATCTTGGGTGGAAAGCGGATTGGAAGCGCACAGAACGACATCGGCCCCCCCATCG
>JAFAPG010000176.1 GCA_019247235.1 Acidobacteriota bacterium | reverse complement strand
GGAGTCATGACATTTACGGCACACCGCTACCGCCCAAAAACGCGCTGAAACAAAACCAGTACGGGTTTACCTTTGGCGGGCCGCTCCTGCTTCCCAAGATCTATAACGGCCACAACCGAACGTTTTTCTTTTACTCCTACGAGGCCGGCCGTCAGCGAACCTCTAACGTCAGTAATGTTCTGGTGCCTACCGCTGCTGAGAGAAATGGTGATTTCTCCGACTGGCGGGACAACAGTGGCAATCTGGTGCCAATTTACAATCCCAGCAGCGAGGTGGGCGGAAACCCGGCCACGCGAACTCCCTTCGCCAATAATCAAATACCCGCCAGCGCTATCAGCACCATCGCGAAAAACTACATGAGTTTGCTACCCCAGCCAAACGTGCCCGTGGCCGATATGGCCGCCTGCGCGCAGACGAATGGGAATGGCTCCGGAGCTTGTACCAATTACGTCGCCAGCCTCAACAAGCCCTACGACACCGACAACAATACCTTTCGCCTCGACGAGAACCTGAGCGACAGAGACCGTCTATACGTTACCGGCATTCTCGGCGAACAGAAGTTTGACAATCCCAGCGCCATTCCCCTGACCGGAGAAATTAAGTACCAGAAGAACCATCTCCTGGGGGTTAATTGGCAGCATACGATTACGCCGAGCATGTTCAATGAGGCGCGGGTGGGCTACAACTGGATGGATTGGCGGAATGGCTCAGATGCTGCCAATGGGAAAAACTATGGCCAGCTGTTCGGTTTCGCCAACGTTCCCGGCAATCCGCGTATGTGGGGCGTTCCCAATATTGTGTACAACGGTTTTCAAGCCATTGGCGATACCAACTCCGGTTGGACGCAGAAAGAAAACAACTACCAATTCGTAGACAATCTGAAATGGGTGCACGCGAAACACACATTAACCGTTGGCACCGATGTGCGTCGTTATATGCTGAGTATGATTGCGGCTTTCGGTTCTACTGGAGTGGTCAATTTCGATGGCTCCTACACCGGCCTCAACCCGAACCTTTCCCACAACAGCTCCTATGCCACTGCGGGCGCTGGCAGTTCGATCGCCGACTTCTTGCTCGGCAATCCCATTAATATCAGTGGACCGGCGCCTGGAGGCTCGGATCTGTTTGATGTTCGCGCGACCAATTGGAACTTTTTTGCCCAAGATGATTTTCGCGTAACTCCTCGCCTAACCCTGAATCTCGGCTTGCGTTACGAAATTCCGCCCGCTTATCACGACATCTACAACAGCGGCGCACAGCTGGACATGGCAAACGGTGGGGGTTTTCTGTGGGCCAATAAGAATGTGGTGAACACCGTGCAACAGTTGGGTGGCTATCCCTTCCTCGCGCGATGCTGCGTGGATAACAAGCTTGTTCCACCCGACCACAAAGATTTGGCGCCACGCATTGGCATTGCCTGGCGACCCTTTTCCACCGATCGCTTTGTAATCCGCGCCGGTTACGGTATTTTTTATGACCTCGAGAACCAGTGGTACTCACTTACCACCTATGACAACATCAGCACCATCATTGGCCAGGGGGTAAATTATCCTACTTCGACCGGTGCCACTCCCGCTGCCCCGAATCCTCTGGGCACCTTGTGGTTGCCTTCGCCGAACGACTACTCCTTCTTTGGCGCGGGCGCCAGTCCGTTCCCATCCTATGTCCCGTTCGTTCAGATTAATTGGCCAAGAAATCGAAGCCCCTATAACCAACAATGGACCCTTGACACGCAGTACGCCCTCAAGCAAAATCTGCTGCTCGACATCGGCTACATCGGAAGCCATTCCGTCCGTCAACCCGGATACTGGTACTACAATGCTGCCACTATGCCTGCGGTCGATGACCCCTGCGACCGCTATCGCACTGCGGGCGAGGCGGCTGGCGATCCCACTTGCGCCGGCGATCCCAACTTCATACCGGCTCTGGCGCGCAACCACTTCGCTAACATAAGCTCTCACGCTTATGCGGTCGCTAACTTGTTCAGCGCCAACTACAACGCCTTGCAGGTACGACTGAATCAACGGCTCTCGCACGGCCTGCTCTATCAGCTCAACTACACTTGGTCGCGAACCTTCGACAATGTCTCAGCCATCAATAACATCCCTACCAGCAGTTTGACTTTGCAGAACAACAATTGCTTCTCCTGCGACTACGGACCAGCTGCATTTGATCAGCCCAGTCGTTTCGTCGCCAGTGGGACCTACGAGATACCCATCGGTAGGGGACATGCTCTCTCGCTTGGACCGGCCAATTGGATCTTGGGCGGGTGGAACTTCAGCGGCATCTACACGGTGGCATCTGGCATGCCCGAAACCTTGTTTGCCGGGTTCGGCGGAATTGGGGAAGATGGCGTGCGAGCGGATCTGCGGCGCCCCAATCAGGTAGGAAATCCCAACGCTCCTGTCTTTGGCGCATTAAACCCCACCGCTTACCCGGTGGCCAAGTTCAGAAGCGAGATCTTTCATTGGTTCAATCCTGCGGCCTTTGCCGCAGCGGCAGGAAACCAGTATGGAAACGTTGGCCGCGACAGCATTCGCCAGCCCTACTTCATGCGTGGGGATATAACCCTGGAGAAGGCATTCCCCCTTACCGAGCGGCAACAGTTTGAGTTTGGATTACAAATTTTTAACGTATTTTCCCTCTGGCATTCAAACATCAATGGTGGTCCGAACGGTGGTGGAGGTATCCAGGGAAACCTGCAAGCCGGAAATTTCGGCTCCCTGGTGCCAATCGACAGCGACGCTAGCGGCAACCCGCTTCCCGAGAGCTTGCAGTCCGGATTCCGCCGTCTGTGGAACCCGCGCACCATTCAATTCCTGGCAAAGTACTCCTTTTGAGAGCGGTCAGCCAGCGGCTTTTTTGGCTGACCCCTTGGTCCGTGAATCTGCTTGACAGAACTCCGCTACCGCATGGCATCAGCGAAGCAGTTTGTGCTGGAAATCTGCGTCGAATCCATCGAGCTTGCTCGCGAAGCACAGCGGGGGGGCGCAGATCGCATAGAACTCTGTCGCCAGTTGTCGCTTGAAGGTCTAACTCCGAGCTTTGAATTAATGCAACGAGCTCGCGAACAGGTTTCGCTACCCCTTCACGTGCTGATTCGTCCCCGAGCAGGGAATTTCTGCTACAGCGACGTGGAGTTTGAACAGATGGAGGAGGAAATCGTAGCCGCCAAGCGGCTGGCGATGGATGGCATCGTTCTGGGTATTCTCAACTCTGACCATACGATTGATGTTAATCGCACCCGCCAGCTGGTGGCTCTCGCCTACCCGCTCCGGGTAACTTTTCATCGCGCCTTTGACCACACCCCCAACCTAATGCAAGCTCTCGAGGATGTGGTCTGCGCTGGAGCAAATCGCATCTTGACTTCCGGAGGGAAAGATCAAGCGATCAGTGGCCTTTCCATGCTGTCCCAACTCATTGAGCGGGCCAGCAATCGTGTCATTATTATGGCAGGAGGGGGAATTAACGAACAGAATGTGGCGCAAATCGGTCGTATTTCCTCGCTGCGCGAGTTCCACTGCTCGTTAGGCCAGGGTTCTGCAAACTCCGGCACCGGCCAGCCCCGCTTTTTTGAGGAAAGAGTACGGAACCTGTACCGCTCAATCGCGACTGCTAACCATAGCTCCTTGCTTGTCAAAAGCTAATTGGGTTCACAATGTAGTTCACAAACGACTCTTCCCCAGGCCGCACCCATTCGAAGTGTAAAAAAACAGCAGCTTGGGGAACAGCTGCAGTTTCCCGTGTATATGTTGATAAGGCCGGAATATCGGGAAGCCCGCGCGAGAGTCAAGTAAGGTAAAAGATATCTCCGACCCTGGGTGCGATCTGCGCCTTACAACCTCTTTCAATGAAGGTTCCCTCACGTCCCTGGGTAGGGTTTGAGCCTTTCACGCCCCAGAGTCTGGATCGTGACGTTGACATTGGCCTGGAATGCGAACGTAAGCTGCCCTTGTTTAATCGATTTCGATTGAATTTTCTGCCTGACGAGGAGTTGACGATGCGACTCCTCGCTGGCGAGAGCGAAGCCTTGAGTGTGCTGTTCAAGCGACATTGCCAGCTTGTCTTTCGACTTGCGCGTCGAATTTTGCGCGATGACGCCGAAGCTGAGGATGCTGTACAGGAGATATTTCTTGACTTCTATCGCGCGCCGCAGAAGTTTGACCCGCAGAAGGGGTCATTCAGGTCTTGGCTCTCGATGTTTTCCTACCACCGGACGTTGAACCGCAAGCGGCAGCTCCGATCGAGAGGATTCTACGATTCCGAAAGCCTTGACGAAAGTTGCTCCGTTGTTTCGGATGCTGTCGACCGATCGTTCTCTTTCAACAGCGCCGAAACCCTTTGCCTGGTGAAGCAAGCGTTAGAGCTAATCAACACTCGCCAGCGCCGGGTGATCGAAATGGTGTACTTCGAGGGGCTTACGTCGGATGAGGTTGCCGAACGAACCGGGCAATCCGTGCGGGTTGTCCGTCATCACCTGTACCGCGGACTGGACAGAATCCGATTAACTTTTCGCTCTGCTCAACTGACCATGATTGGGCTCTATCGCGCCTTTCAAACTAGTCCCAATCTGGCAACTCGCTATGCCACAGTTCTCTTGTGTTTTCCCTTGGTGTATTACATTACGCATCCTGAGTTTTACTACCTCCGGCCAATTGACCCGATTATTACCATTTTGGCCGTGTACGCGGCACAAGGTTATTTCGATCGTCGGCGAAGAAGTCGAAGGCGGCGAAATATAGAATGGATGCTGAAGATCAAGCCATATTGGACGTGATCGACTCTCGATACTAGCTTGGACTCCGCGACTCCCGGGCGTTATTCACTGGTGTATTTCCGTGGGCGCACAAGCCCTACTCTCGAGAGTCCCCAACTAGAAGCGGACAGAGCGACTCCTCTCCATGAGGCACACTAACTTTCGGCAAAATGAAGAGAGCAGTCCGAAGGACGGCGGACACGATGCCGATGCACAAACCAAACGGCTCGCGATGTTTTGGCGGCGTTTAATTTTCGTCATCCGACGGTCCTGCGGCCCCAGCGAGATCCTGCGGATGGATCTTTTCCACATTGAATTTGGCGGCGCGCTCCCTCATAGATTGGAGCACATCTTCGAGCGCAGGGGGCTCTCCCTTTATCCAGCGCAAAGGATTGATCCGGGCAACGACAAAGGCCCGCAAGTACGGGCTCAACAGACCACGTTCTTTCAGCTTCTTCACGACCGCAGCAACCTTTTCTTCAAGATCGAGCACCAGATTGGCGCGCTTCTCGTGCTCTTTCATGGCCGCCCCAAGGGGTATGTCAGTAAAAACTTCCAGGCGGCGCAAAATGGGGTGATAGGTTGCACCTCCAAAACGGGGAAAGTTCTCATAACAAATGCCTAAGGTCACCAGAGCCGGTTCTTCGAGATAGAACGCGAACTGCGATTCCGGTCGCGACTCATCCTCCTTGAGAAGGCCGTGATAAATCCGTATCACCTCGAGCGATCGTTCTTTGAGGTTGTGCGCCTTTTCTGTATTGAGCGCCAAGATCTGCCAGGCGATTTCGCGGTCCGGCATAACAAGCGCGCTAATCGACTTTGCCCCTAGTCGTCGCATGGCTTCTAATCGATGTCGACCATTGGGCGTCCAGAAGCCGCCTTGCGGTGCGACAACGGCAATGATGGGATCAAGAAAACGTCCGGTCTTATTAATTACGTCGGCCAAACGTTTGTGGTGAGCGTCGGAGAGATCCCGTTGAAAGGGGGTAGGTTCCACCGCATCAATAGGTAGAATGGAGATTAAGACCGGATGCCCGCCAAGTGGCTCCTTGTACGAGCCCATTACACAGCCACCGGATTTTTCAATGGCATCGCCGGCCGCGGAGGTATTACCGGTTTGACCTTCTAGGCGGCATTCTAGGGGAGCAAAGCCCTTGGTGTTCGGTTTGGCTTTTCGAGGACGTCGCCGGGCGGGTGTGCGCTTAGCCATGCCAATACTGTATCCGAAATGAGCATCAACTTCGTTTTGGCAAATGGGGCTAAAATCAATCCCGACAGCGATCGGCTGTGAACCATAGTGGTGCTCGGCAGATAAATGGAGAGGGATGCCCATGCACGTCATTGCGCGCAGCACGGGCCTTTATTCAGCATTTGCACTCGCCGTTCTGGTCGGGCATGGCTTATTTGTCCTCTGGGTGGTATTCGGAGCCATCCTGGCCCGTTCTCGCCCACCGCTTCGATGGTTGCATATTGCCTCACTCACGTGGGGGTTGCTGACGGAGTTTCTTCCTTGGCCGTGCCCGCTGACTTTGGTTGAGGATTGGTTGGAATCAAGAGCGGGAACGACGCCTGACGGCAGTGGTTTTCTGCTTCACTTCATGGACAAGCTAATCTATCCCGATCTAGCACCGACGATTTTGATGATGCTAATGGCAATGGTCGCAACTTTGAACTTTTCTTTTTATGCCTGGCAGATGTCGCATCCGCGTCCAAGCCAAGGGCGCACGGCACGCCGGGCGGGAGACGCTGGTTAAATTGTCAAAGGGATCCGCTGCCAAGTCGAACCGACCAGCGAGAGTTGCAAGGGCATGGCAGGCTCAGGGATATGATGCGCGCCATAGAAAAAACCTCAATATTCGGGTTCCTCCAGGCACGGCGAAAGCGTTTAGGCGGCACGCACTCGGTTTTTAAAGAAACTCAAGATTTGATCGGCAGTAACCGTGCGGAAACTGGAGATCACCCAATTGGCGCCATGTTCGGCCAGTGCGCCTGAACTCCCACGATCAACTCCGAGTACCAGACCAAAGCCACCGCGTTCTCCAGCTTGGACCCCGGCTATGGCGTCTTCTACAATTCCGGATCGAGCCGGTTGCGGTTGCGCGGTTAGCTGCGACAAGCACTGCAGGAAGATGTCGGGTTGTGGTTTGCCTCTGAGGTGAAGTCGATCGCTGACCACCCCGTCAACAATCGAAGCGAACAAATTGCGGATGCCTGCCCGGTCCAAAATAGGAACCGCGTTGCGACTGGAGGATGCCAAACCCACTAAAATTCCGTGATTACGCAATTCCCGAACCAATCGGACCGCGTCTTGGTCAACCTCCACTCCGAGTTCGCGGACTTTTTTCATGAACAGTTCGTCTTTTCGGTTTCCCAATCCACAAATAGTCTCCACGCTTGCAGGATCAGAAGGATGCCCCCACGGCAGTGTAATTGCGCGAGAGCTGAGAAAGCTCGAAACGCCATCATAGCGTGGTTTACCATCAACGTAGGCCAGGTAGTCGTTCAACGTGAACTCACGAAACGGCTCCTTACCGTCGACCGCGCGCATGTCTAGGAAGTGATCAAACAACTCCTTCCAGGCTGCGGCATGCACACGAGCAGTAAAAGTAATGACACCATCCAAATCAAAGATCATTGCCTGGGGACGGTTCTCCATAACTATCCTGTGTTTAGTTCTCTGCCGAATATACGAGCAATACTGGACAACCTGAAGCTTGAATCACAACTCTGGTGGCGCAGGTTTGATGGTCCCAATGTCCGTGCCACGCCATGACAACCAGGTTCACCAGTCGTTCGCGGGCCAGCTCGGCTATTTCCGACCCGGGTCTGCCGCTGGTGACAGCAAGCTGGAATTGGATGGCGGTAGGCGAAGCTCCAGAGGCCAGCACGCGATTCATAAACTCCTCCGCCCAAGCTGGCCACTCATGCTGCGGCTGATCCAGGTATCGGGGAGCTTGAAGGCTGCCCGGCTCGCGCGGGCGCTCGTGCCCGCGTGCGGCTACGTGAAGCGCGATTACCTCTGCCCCAGAGAGTTGCGCAAGTTCGGCCGCCGGACAGGTGGCAGGAGTGGATGTTGGCGTCCCATCGTGCGCAAGCAGAATACGGCTGAGCACCCAGGGTTGCGGGCTAGGATCAGGGGTGAGCAAGACCATGCGCTCTGGTCGAGTGGCTACCACGGACTCGGTGATCGATGCAAATCGGTCTTTGTCCGCAGCCGGGCGGCCGGTCTGTGTGGACATGACGATGAGAGGCCTCGATAACTGTGCTGTCATTTTGCTTACCCGGCCGAGAGCGTCGCCGCTTACGTCATCGAAGACGGCGCCGTGTCTTTGTTCGGTGCTAAAGCCCAGATTGCAAGCGATCTCGCGGGCCTCGAGACGTCGTTCCCCCACGTAGGTGACATGGAGCGTGGCGGCGTAGGTCTCAGCCAACTTGCAAGCCACCGGAATGGCGGCTTTCGAGGGCGGCTCCCCATCGAGGATTAGCAGAATATTTTCGACCGACGCCGAACTGTGTGCCGAGGCGATCGGCGCGTTTTCTTTGGCCAAAGTGGCAGTCATAAACATACCCTTTACCGACTGAGTTGACGCCAAGCCTTCCAACCGCCAGCGGTTCGCTCGCTGATGTACTGGCCTGGTCCCTGTGCATGATAGGCAGCTTCCCCTTCGACCTGCAGTCGGACCACTGCTGGATTGCCTAGGGTGATCGTGATGGCCTCTGGCTCAACGGAGACACGAAGCCGCGTCCCTCGCCATTCCAGCGGAAAGCTCAGGCGCTTCCAGTGTGGAAGTAAATTGGGGGCGAAGCTTACTGCGTCTTTACGAGACCTAAAGCCGGCAAATCCGAATACCACTGCCTGCCAGAGTCCGCCGAGCGCGGCGGCATGCACACCGCCCGCGGCGTTTCCCATGTTGTTGCCCAGATCGATCTCCGAAGCTTGACGTAAATAGTTATGGGCTAACCGGTTTTCTCCTATGCGCGCTGCCACTAGGGCGTGAATGGAAGGACTTAAGGAGCTCCCGTGGCCGGTTCGAGGCTCATAATAGCGAAAGTTAGCCGCACATACGTCAGGTGAAACCTCGTCCTGTAGGAGATAAGTTGCGAGTACCACATCCGCTTGCTTCACGATATCGGTGTGTTGAATGCGCTCATGTCCAAGGATCACATCCATGGCGGCAGTTCGCGGCTCATAATCGGCAAGTTCCACGTGTTCCTTCGCGTAGTATCCGCGAAATTGCTCGAACAGCCGAGTATCCGGGTTAAAACCTGTAAACATGCGGTCAGCGAAACTTGGCCATCTGAGGAGCTCCTCTCGAGTGAAATGAAGCTTGCGGCAAAGTTCCTGCCAACGCTGCGGCCACCGCTGCTCAAGCAGGTTCGCCGTTTCCGCGCCGCGACGCAGTGTCCACGCTGCCATTAAATTTGTGTAGGCACTATCATCAACATCATCATGATATTCATCCGGTCCGATGACGTGCCCAATGTGACAGGTTTGGTCCTTCTCGGTAGTCAAGCGACTTGCCCAGAAGCGGGCGCACTCCAGCACAATCTCTGCGCCAAAGTGCACAAAAAACTCATCATCCCCGGTCGACTGCCAGTACTGCCAAATGGCAAATGCGACGGCTGCCGTGATGTGGATCTCCAGCTCCCCGTTGCGAATTTTGAGGACTTCGCCACTGGGCGCAATCACGGTCGTGGGCGTAACCTCCTCGCCAGTGTCGGCTGATTCCCACGGGTACATCGCTCCACGAAATCCATAGGACAGAGCTTTGTCCCGGGCGGCGTCGAGGGTGTGATATCGGTACTCAAGCAGTTTGCGGGCGGCCAGAGGGTAAGTAAAAATATAGAAGGGCAACATGTAAATCTCGGTGTCCCAAAATACATGGCCCTTGTAGGCAGCGCCGGTCAGTGCTCGAGCGCCGATAGAGACCCGGCCATCATCAGGATTGGCACTGGAAATCAAGTGATAGATGGCAAAGCGCAAGGCCTGTTCCAGAAAATCGTCGCCTTGAATCTCTACGTCAGCCGTATCCCACCGTGACTCCCATTTTTTCACGTGAGCTAAAGCGGCCTTCGACATGCCTTCGGGTATCACTTGCTTTAAGTGTCGCATTGCAGATTCAAACGGCGAATTGCTCTCCCGAGAGCTGAAGATCGAGATCAGCCGTTCCAGCTGACATGCCGATCCCACCTCGACTTCAATCTCGCACCGCTCCGTGATCCGGCGCTGATCGATGGCGACGATCCGTTTGCCAGGCAGTTCAGTCTCGCTGAGTATCTGGCTGGTCACACCGAAGGCGACGGTCGTGCCACGGCCCGGTGCCCTGACGGCGAGAGGTAAAACATTAGGCCGGGCCGAATTGCTTCTTACCTTCCAGTCCGGCGCTAACACCGAAAGTGTGCCCTCAGGCACTTCCATACAACTCTCAAATTGCACGAGTGAGCGATAGTTTTCCGCGGTTAAGGTGATGGAATGCAGGAGCAAGTGACGGTCTGCAAGTGAGGCCAGGCGGAAGGCTGAAATTCGAGTGATCCGCCCGTGGTGGTCGCGGTGCCGCCATTCCCGCCAAAACATCCCCCTACGCAAATCCAATATCCGGCGGTGTTCCAAGATCTCGCCCCCCTGGATGTTGAGCGCCTGACCGTCCATGGAGATCTTTACGGCCGTCCAGTCGGGCAGCGTCATCAACTCAGGCACTGCGCCTGGCGTGTCCGATTGGCGAAATATTCCGGCCACGAACGTGGCCGGAGCGGAAAGTGGACTGCCTTCGGCCAAGGATCCACGATTACCCACGTATCCGTTGGCAATGGCAAATAGCGACTCGATTTCGTGCTCACGCGCGAGCGTAAAACCATCTTCGATCAGCAGCCACTTAGGGTCTTGTGCACGCAATTGAGCTGCCATGAGACCGCTGGCAGCCTTAGGATCAGCAGGTCGAAGTTGCTCCTCAAAGGAAACCGCAGAATACATTACAGGCTCCGAATGCTCGGGAGTGGGATGCTCAACGCCGGGTTGGGGTTCCGCCTGTTCGCATTTTGCTCATGATTTACATTCTATACGCGCAGCCGGCTACTCAGGCGCGCAACCATCAACAGCTGCAAGCATCGGGCCGCCCCTGCCGAGCAGTACCGAAAATATTAATCGCCGCTTCTCGGAGTCCCTCGCCCGAGGTTTGTAGTTGCGAACGAGAACAGATTCAAGCCCGACCGGAGGCTGCGATGCCGGCTGATGGTGATGTTTACAGTGTTGATTTGTTCCGAAAAACCGTGGCAGCGGAGAACTTCAGCGATGTTCAACCGACGCCTCAGCAGATGGCCTGGCAGGTTCTCGAGTTCCGAGCGATCATCCATTTTGGACCAAATACGTTTCTTGACCGGGAATGGGGTGACGGAAGCGACCGCCCCGAACTGTTCGCTCCTACAGAATTTGATCCGGAACAGTGGATGCGTGCCATCAAAGCCGCAGGAGCCAAGTATGTGATTTTCGTAGCCAGCCATCACGATGGATTTTGTCTTTGGCCGACAAGGCAGACCGACTACAGTGTGAAGAGTAGTCCGTGGGAAGAGCGTCGGGGTGACGTGGTGGCGCGCGTCTCCCAGGCGGCTCGCAAGTTTGGACTCAAATTTGGGATCTATCTTGTGATACTCGATCTTGTCGATCCAGGCTGTGCACTGCTTTCGAGGCCATTGCGATCAGCGCCATTATGCTGGAGATGAAGAATTGAGATTTTGGTGTGCTGAATGCACCAACTTCGATACTTTCGCCTGGCGACAAACGAGCAGACGGGCAAGCAGATGGGAGTCAGTTGTGTGAGGCGCACTGCGGATTCCTGCCCGCGGATATGCAGACATGTACTGGTCGACCGGCATCGCTCAATGAGCGGGGTGGAGAAATACGGCTTGGCCCGACCGTAACGACTCTCGCGCTGCATCAAGAATTTCCATGACCCCAACGTTTAAAGCTGCGGATAGCGGATCTTCCACTGGTTGGTTATTGCGAATGCGAGCGACGAAGTAGGCGACCGGATTGCTATCCGCAGGCGACAGAGGTTTTGGGGAGACCCGTTCGCCATCGAGACTGGCCGGGGAGCTTTGCGTGGGCGAACGAAAGAAGAGATCGTTCCGGGTGGCGAGTAAGCTTCCCCGGCTGCCAAAGACGTAAACGCGGTCCATGCCGTAAGCCCAATCCCAGGAGGATTCGACAATGATTGTGGCATCGGGATATTCCAGAACCATGGTGGCATCGTCCTCGACTTGATTGTGTTGCTCAGGTTTTAGCGTCCTGGCCACGGCATAGACTTTCGCCGGGCGTCCTTTCAACCACAGTGCCCACTCCGCGCCGTAGCATCCGAAATCCATGAGCGCCCCTGCGCCGTTTTTTTTGGGATCGTATAACCAGTCGGCAAATTGCTTGGATACTCCGATCTCCCTTGGCCCTTGATGTCCGTATTGCACCGTCACCCTGCGTAGTTGGCCAATATCGCCAGCTTTCACCCTCTCGAATAAGTCATGGCTCGAACCCACCCAAGCATTCCAATAATTCACCATCAACTTGATTCCCGCGTTGTCAGCCCGTTGCTCCATCTCACGGGCATCGGCGGCATTCGTAGCCATCGGCTTCTCAGTTGAGTAATGGATGTGCCTCTTCGCACATTCCCGAAGAATGTCGAGGTGGCGATCGTTTGCGGTGGTGACAAATACCAGGGTTGGCTTTGCTTCATCGAGCATGGAAACATAGTCGTTAAAAAAGCGGACGCTGGTAGAAACCTGCGAGCGCGCCTTCTCGACCAACTCGGGATCCGGTTCCGCAATGGCGACAAGCTCGGCGTCGCTCTCCTTGGACATGTATCGAAGGAGCTCCCAAACGTGATCATGATTAAGTCCAATCACGGCAATGCGCGTCTTTTCGCCTTGGGCAACGGCGAGGCGAGGGTGCGTCAAGTTCATGATCAGAAGGACGGCAAGCGATCCCACCAGAGTTCGGTTAAGCATCTTGATCTCTTTCCTCTGCGGCCTCACTTCTAAAGCTTACTCTTTGCGACCGACCCGTAGGCGTTCAAGGGCGAGCAACCGGCACGTTGCCCAGGATAAGGAGAACATGTGGGAAGCCGCGCTAATCGATATGCTCTCCTTCTCCAAAAAAGCCGAGTTCTGGCGCGGGAAGCGTATCGCCTGGTCGAGCCCAGAACACATAAAGAGAAGGCAGCAAGACAAGACTAACCAATAGTTCTACGATAAGACCGCCGACAATAACAATCGCAAATGGACGCTGAGAGTCAGATCCGATGTCGTGAGAAAGTGCCGCCGGTACCAAGCCTAGAGTAGCCACCAGCATAGTCATCATCACCGGGCGCAGGCGCAGCTCCGCTCCTTCTTTGGCGGCGTCGCGGGGATTCATGCCGCGCGTGCGGAGCTGATTAATGTACTCAATCATAATGACCCCGATCTCGACCGAAACGCCCATCAGCGCTAGAAAGCCCAAGCCAGAGGAGACGCTAAAATGCGTGCCAGTAACCAGAAGGCTGAATATGCCGCCCAAAGGAGAGAGGGCAACCACGGCAAAAATAAGGACGACCCACTTCCACGAGTTGAAAGCCGAATAGAGAACGAACGACATCAATAACACGGTCACAGGCACGATGACGGCTAGTCGGCGGTTTGCGCGCTGTTGGCTCTCGTATTCTCCAGTCCAGTCGAGATGATAACCTTCGGGCAATTGTATTTTTTGCCGCACCTCGTCGATAGCCTGACGCACCGTGCTGCCCAGATCGCGCCCGCGCACGCTGTATTTAATGGCTATATACCGGGAATTGGCTTCGCGGTAAATGCTGGAGGCGCCGTCCTCGAGTTTGACTTGGCAAACTTGAGCAAGGGATACGCGTTCTCCAGAGGGCGCTAGCACGCGGATATTGGCGATATCCTCAATTGTGCGGCGAAATGATTCCTGATATCGGACGGTTAGATCGTAGCGTTGATCGCCAATTAATAATTGCGTCACCGCCTTTCCTCCCACCGCGGTCTCCACGGCATCCTGAATATCGCTTACGTTAATGCCGAAACGATCGGCGGCCGCGCGATCAATGACCAAGTTCACGTTCGGTTGTCCTCGTACCTCGAAGATACCGAGATCGGCCACTCCAGGAATCTTCTCCATCACCTCACGCATGGCATTGGCTTTTTCTTCGAGGATTTTCAAGTCGGGGCCGAACAGCTTGACTGCAAGTTCGCCCTTTACTCCACTGACAGCTTCCTCGACATTGTCGGAGATGGGTTGAGAAAAATTCCAGGTCACGCCCGGCAGTTTGCTTAATTCTTGATCGATCGAGGCGATCAGCTGGTCTTTGGTGGCAAACTGCGAGCGCCATTTGGCGCGCGGGAGAAGATCCACGAAGAACTCAGTGTTATAAAACCCGCTGGCATCGGTGCCATCGTCCGGCCGCCCCACCTGGCTGACCACTTGGATGACTTCGGGAAAATTTGCCAACACCAGCCGTGCTCGATTGGCCACGTTGATTCCGGTTGACGGGCCCGTGCTTGGAGCAAGCGTTCCCCGCACCCAGATGGCGCCTTCGTCAAGATGGGGCAAAAACTCGGAACCAATGATTCCGCTCAGGGCGAGGAAAAGCATGATACCCGCGGCTATCAGTCCACCTGCTAAGGTCATTTTCAAATGGTCGAAGCACCAATCGAGGATGCGAGCATAGGCGCGTCGCAGGAATGTCAACAAAGGATTACGCCATTCGCGAATATCGTCCTTGAATACCAAGTTGCAAA
>JAFAPG010000171.1 GCA_019247235.1 Acidobacteriota bacterium | reverse complement strand
TGCCATCTTGTCCTATCATCACCCCGACGTTACCAAAGCGCTCGCCTATGACAGATATTTGATCGGACGCGGTGCGCTCGAGGCAGACCTCCGTTCCACATTCGAGCATTACGGCCTGGAATTCCTGCAAAATGATGTTGAGATTCTGAGCGTTCATGGGGACATCGCGACCGAGCAAATCTTGTTCTCCCTCAGAGGCACCCCCAAGCAAGGTGGCGCGGCTTTCTTGTTCAAAGGTCGGACTATGCTCATCTTGGTCCGCTATGCCCCGAGTCCCACGGGCTGGGCCACGCTACATGAGATCGTCCAGCCTGCGTCAGAAGGGCAATAGCGAGGAGAGCAGGACCGTCCACGTGGAAGAGCATGGTCCCGAATCGGATTTACTTACTGTTCCCTTTTCACAGCGAGATAGATAGGGTCGAGCCCATGAAGTCATTCAATAAACAGAGGACGCTGGCGACGATGAGCGGATTCGAGCGCTACCCCAAGATGACGCGACGGACCATATTTTGGAAAAGATAAAAAACTCAGAGTGTTCCTAGTACTAGGAACGTGGCGGTGTCCTACGACGCCAAGGGGCACATTGTGGTGCGCAGGAGGGCAGGATTCAGCCCTGGTTCCGCATTTGCGTAAAATTGATCGCTGGCTTCAGTCGGTGGCAACGAAGATCACGCAGACCGGGGAGGGCACCTTCGCCACTTCGCCGTCGTTGGTCAGCTTGCCTGTGAATGCGTCAATTGTGAATTCGACAATGTTCCCGGTGTCCTGGTTGGCCGCAAGCAGGTGCGTTCCCGACGGATCGATTGCGAAATGGCGAGGTGTTTTACCGCCGCTCGGCACGCGTTGAAGATGTGTTAGCTTCGCGCTTGTGTCAATCGAGAACACCGCAATACTGTCATCTCCACGATTAGATGTGTATAGAAATTTGCCAGTCGGATGAATCGTGATCTCTGCCCCCGTATTCTTGCCAGAAAAGCCGTTCGGCAATGCCGACAGCTTTTGTATGGCTCGATACGTCTCCTGATTGTCGTTCGAGAACACCGTCACAGTTGAATCAAGCTCACCAAGCGCGTACATGAAATGCCCGGCGCTCGAGAATGCGACGTGCCGTGGCCCGGTTCCAGGTGCCAGAGTAGCCGAAAAGAACTTTTTGGATGATCCCTCTGAGCCAATCCGACTCAACTGTCCCTTATTTGCATCGAACTTGTAGATCAGCACGCGATCCAATCCGAGATCAGAGACATAGGCGAATCGATTGCGTGCCGATGCCTGTATCCAGTGCGCATGCGCCTTCTCCTGGCGCTGCTTATTCGGACCAAGGACACCTTCATCATTGAATACCGAGAGCGCCTCTCCGATTTTTCCATTCCCAGAAACGGGAAACACAGCAACATTTCCGCCTGTGTAGTTCGCAACCAGCAAATATTTTCCGCTGCGATCAAATGAAATAAAGCACGGATCAGCGCCGCGCGACGCAACCTCGTCTAGCTTGTTAAGCTTTGCTGTCGCACGATCAATTGCAAAGGCAGTCACTGCTCCACTCGACGCGCCTTGATACTTCTGGGTTTCATTTACCGCATACAAGTGCTCGCCAATCGTATCCGCGACCAGGAAAGACGGATTCTTTGTCTCTGCAGCTAGGCCGATCGGGGACAGCTTACCGGTCTGGTCGTCGTAGCGATAAGCGTATATTCCCTTGCTTCCGGCATTGGTGTAGGTGCCAACATACATGAGGTAGCTCTTTGCCGAAGATGCGACGACCAGCGTAAGAACCAGCCAGCCGACCAATGCGCTTTTTGTACCATACGACTTACATCTCATTCACGTGCTCCATATCAGCCTGCGGTAGATTTGTCCGAGAAGTAGTAGTCGCGCCCCATGACTTCAGAGTTCGAATGTACAGAACCGACTGCAATCGCCGGAGCGCGGAGAGTTACCGAAAGGTGTCATGCTTCGGCTCGTATTTACATTCGTCAATCTCCAGAATAGCGTCCCGTCAGTTTGCGCCTGCACCATGGACCAGTGCAAATGGGTCGAATGTTTACTCAAGGCACTCAGCCCAATTCTGCACAAACAGCTTGCGTCAACCGGACGCAGCTCCCAAGCTGATTCTGCGGCAGATGCTGCTGATACATGCTCGGGCGCTGTCCGCCCGCAGACAACAGAGAGTAATGCGCTCCTGCCAAACAACTTTGTGTCCTGCTGCCCACGACGTGCACCTCATAGCGTGCAACCAAGCGGAAGGAGCAGGAGATTGCTTTCAAGCGAAAGCTGGAACCATGTTGGTGGGGGCCGTCCGAGGCCTATGGATTGATGACCGGCGTGGTCACAAAAACTCAACTCTTCGGTTTTTCTCCTGGTTTCAGCTTAGGAACTGGGCTTGGCTGCAGGAACGCTGATCGAGCGGGAGCCATGGGCCGTCAATCGGCCATGGTGGGAGCGCGTTTGCCTTCGGTAATGACGCGCCGAGCCAGACCTTGTACCTTGCTGTGCTTGCGTCCATATCGAAGATGAATAAGCCGATGATCAGCCAAGACGACCAGTCTGGGGACTGAGTCCAGTAGTAGGACACGGAGACGATGAGCGTAGCCGAAAGGGTGTGAACAGAGAACCAGTGGCACCACATGAGTTTCGAACGGCCGGTTAACTCCGGAATGGGTACGGCCGGTGACCTGCGCTCGGCGCTCACCCCAGCACGAGCGCAGCTAGCTTGGCTAGGGTACCTACGCTCGTCGTCTCGACCGAGAATCGCGAACAGGAAGCCAACTGCGATCGAGGTCAGATAGGACGTCGAAAAACCAGGGGGAAGTTTGCTTGCCCAAGGCCAGAGCAGGCCGTCTGCGACATGAGGTATGGGTAACTGGTTGATCCCGCTGCTCAATCGGCCATATTCGGGGCGTGTTCGCGCACAGCCGGCACGGGCACACCTTGCACCTTGCTGTGCCTACGGCCATAGCTGAAATAAAACACCAAGCCGATCACGAGCCAGACGATGAGCCGCAACCAGTTTGTCCAACCGAGACCGTAAATCATCGCGCCACAGACAATCACCCCTGCAGTCGAGACGAAGGGGACGGCGGGTACCTTGAACGCGCGCGGCAGGTCGGGGCGCCGACGCCGCAAGATCCAGACTCCAATACATACCAGTACGAAGGCAAACAGGGTGCCGATGCTGGTCATCTCGCCCACGATATCTTCGGGAAGAAGTCCAGCGAAGATTCCGGTGAAGACAAAAAACAGCAGGTTCGATTTATAGGGCGTGCGAAAACGGGGATGTACATCGGAAAAAATGCGGGGGACCAACCCGTCTTTACTCATGGAATAAAAAACCCGCGATTGCCCAAGCAACATGACCAGAATGACGGAAGAGAATCCGGCCAGAATGGCGACCGTCACCGATTTCGATAACCATTCATAACCGTGCATGTACTTGGTGATGGCAAATGCAACCGATGCCTCCCGGCCGGTGGAGCGAAAATCCTCCACTGTCGCCACTCCGCTGAGCACATAGGAAAACAATACGTAAAGGATGGTGCAAACGACCAGCGACCCCAGGATGCCGATTGGCATATCCCGTTTCGGGTTCTTTGCCTCCTGGGCGGCGGTTGAAACTGCGTCAAATCCGATGAAGGCGAAGAAAACCACACCCGCGGCGCCAAGAATACCCAGCATGCCGCCGTAGTGGTGGCTTATGCCTTGCATAGTGACATAGGTTGTGGGCGCGGGAATAAACGGCGTGTGATTGGCCGGGTTGATGAAGCCCCAGCCGATCGAGATTACTAGAATGACGATCATTACCTTGAGGACAACGATGAACGCATTGACGATGGCGGATTCTTTGGTGCCCTTGATCAATAGCCCGGTCAGCAGCAGAAGGATGAAGAGCGCAGGCACATTAAGGATGCCGCGTATTCCCGTGTCCGACACCTGCAGGGGAGAGTGGCTCCATTGATAGGGGATGGGCAGACCGAACCAGCCGAGCACACGATTAAAATACTCGCTCCATCCAATCGAGACGGTGGCTGCACCCACGGCGTACTCGAGAACCAGATCCCAGCCGATAATCCAAGCCACCAACTCTCCCATGGTGCAGTAAGAGTAGGTGTAAGCACTGCCCGCCACTGGAATCATGGAGGCGAATTCGCCGTAGCAGAGGCCGGCAACCGCGCAACCGATGCCCGCCACCATAAAGGCGATCGTGACCGAAGGCCCGCCGCGATCGGCGATGGCGGCGGCTGTCCGCACAAACAGGCCGGCACCGATGATCGCACCGATGCCGAGCATGACTAGACTGATCGGCCCGAGCGTGCGTTTCAAACTGTGCTCGCCGGTTTCCTGCGCCTCCTGCATCAATATATCGAGCGGCTTAGTTATTGACAGACTGGCCATGCAGGCTCCCCCTCCTTACGGCAGATTAGCGGTCACTCTGGTGCAGCGGCCTCTGCCGCGACCACAGAAAATACACCGGAATTCCTAGCACCACGATGATTAACCCCGGCCAGGTAAATTGCGGCTTGTAGCGCAAAAGTACGAGATCTACGAACAATGCCATGACCACGTAAATCGCCGGAAGTAGCGGGTAGCCAACCGCCCGGTAGGGGCGTTCGGCCTGGGGCTGGGTAAAACGCAAGACAAACAGTCCGACGATGGTTAGAATGTAAAATACTAGTACAGCAAACACCACGTAATCGAGCAGTTGCCCATAGCTTCCCGAGACACACAAAATGGCGACCCACACCATCTGCACCATTAATGCGACAGCCGGGGTCTTATAGTTGGGATGCAGTTTGGCGGAGCTGTGGAAGAACAGGCCATCGCGGGCCATGGCGTAATAGACTCGCGGCCCCGATAGGATCAGACCGTTACAGCAGCCAAAGCTCGATACCATGATGGCGGCAGCCATCAGATACCCCCCTAGGCTGCCAAATACCTGTGACAAGACCGCGGTTGCGACTCGGTCTTCAGTCGCGTACATGATGCCTCGGTCAAGAATCGTCGCCCCGCTGGGCGAACCGGCCAGGGGAAGAACATTCAAATAGATCACGTTGCAGGCGACGTAGAGCGCGATCACAATGCCAGTGCCGAGAGCGAGCGACAGGGGAAGATTGCGCCGAGGATTGATGACCTCGCCGGCGGTGAATGTGACATTATTCCAGGCATCGGCGGAAAAAAGCGATCCCACCTGGGCGACCGCCAGGATGGTTAACACCCCAACCGAGACAATCGGCCCGCCTACGCCCACCTGGATAGCATGCAAGGTTCCCCAGCCGGCGCTGTGCCAGAAATTCGCGCCGAAATTGGCTTCGAGAGCGACCCGGTTGCGGCCAATGAATAAACCAATGAGGACCAGCCCGCACAGCGCGCTCACCTTAGCGGCGGTGAAGATGTTTTGAATGGCGGCGCCGGTCTTGACCCCCAGGACATTGATGAACGAAAGCAGAATGACCAAGAGAATGGCCACCAGGTTTTGCGTGTTCAGGCCGACGTTCATGCCCCCCAGCCGCATCGGTCCAATGTCATAGCTAGGCGCGGTCCAGTGCAGGTTGGCGATCCAGTGGGTGGAGGAAATGGTGGGGAAAAATACACCCAGGAACCGGCCGAAAGCCACGCCCACCGCGGCAATGGTTCCGGTCTGAATGACCAGAAAAAGCGTCCAGCCATAGAGGAAGCCCCACAGCGGCCCGAGCGCCTCCCGCAAATACACATATTGTCCGCCGGCACGGGGCATCATAGCGGCCAGCTCGCCGTAACTCAGGGCGGCAACAATGGTCATAAATCCTGTTACCAGCCAGGCGCCGATCAGCAAAGCTGGCGAGCTTACTTCGCGAGCGATCTCTGCCGACACCAAAAAGATGCCTGAGCCGATCATCGAGCCCATCACCAACATGGTCGAGCTGGTGAGGCCAAGGCCGCGAACGAATTCCCGGTCTTGTTCTGCGCTCTCCAGCTTTATCTCGGCCAGCTTGGTTTCAATGCTCAACCGCGTTCCCCACGACTTTCACGACTTTACCCCAGAATGCACAAAAATTCCTCTGCTGATTTTCTTGTATCGCGAACCAGATCGGTTATGACCGCCACCGCGTCGGCTCCGGCAGCAATTACCGCGCGGCAGTTTTCTCGGGTGATTCCCCCGATGGCAACCAGCGGCTTACTGGTGAGCGCTCGCGCCTGACGCACCCCTCCGAGCCCGACCACGGGGTCGGGA
>JAFAPG010000162.1 GCA_019247235.1 Acidobacteriota bacterium | reverse complement strand
CCTGCACGCGGTCATATTGACGGGCGTCACTAGCTTCTTGCATTTTCGTTTGGGCAACGTGGACCTGACCCTGGTCGGTTATCTGTTGATGGGTTCAATCCCAGGAGCCATCGTGGGCTCGTATCTGAGTACCCGCGTGCCTGTTCTCTGGCTACGGCGTTTGTTGTGTGCGATCTTGATGGCAACCGGCGCCCGTATGCTTTGGGCTCCGGTCCTACACTAGGCCAGATCGCAATGACGGTGAGCTCCTATTCTGGCGCGCTCGACAGGATTCAGTCGGCTCTTGAAGGGGCGCGGAAGGTTTTCAGCCGCTTTCAACCGGGAGAGATCGCCGCCGAATACAAAGCGGGACACGACCCCGTGACCGAGGTGGATCGCGAACTTGACAGGTGGTTGCGAAAACAATTGCTGCGCAACGGAGAGGGATGGCTTTCTGAAGAGAGCGCCGATGATCTCTCCCGTCTGTACTCCAAGCACGTGTGGATCGTCGACCCTCTCGATGGAACCCGTGAATTTGTGGCTGGTATCCCTGAATTCTGCGTCTCAATTGCCTTCATCGAGGAGGGCGAGGCGGTCGCAGGTGGGATTTTGAATCCGGCTAGCGGTGAGCTTTTTCTTGGTGCTCTTGATTCGGGGATGACTCACAACGGTGTTCCGGCACGACCACGGGAGCGCCCTACACTCGAAGGAGCAACCGTCCTGGCTAGCCGGAGCGAAAATACTCGCGGAGAGTGGGAACGCTTTCGTCACGCTCCCTTCCGGGTAGTGGCGGTTGGTTCGGTGGCTTACAAACTGGCGCGCGTAGCCGCCGGGCTCGCCGATGCCACTTTTACCCTTTCTCCCAAGCATGAATGGGATGTAGCCGCCGGTGTTGCATTGGTTAAAAGCAGCGGCGGTTTTGTCCGCGCTCTGGAACGGTCCGACTTGGCATTCAATCAGCCCTCGCCACGCATAACGGGCCTGATCGCTTGCCGCTCGCAATTGCGCCAGGAGTTGCTTGCCTTGTTAGAAGTCAGCGATCTACCTGGAAGGTGAGCGATAGGAGAGGCTCGCCGGACGCCGCGCCAGCAGTGGTCCAGTCCCGGAAAGCCAGGCCTCGAATTCCAACCCGGTCTTGCCCGTCGTATCGACCAGCCGAGGCAAAAGCATCGTGTCGGTGGCGGGCGAAGCAATACCAGGCTCGCAGGTAGTCGCCGAAACCACCCCTTCTTGATAGAGCCAGGGAAGATACTCTCTTCGATAGACGCCCGAGGGATAGCAAAAATGCGTTGCCGGGTGGCTGGTAATCTCTTGCAGTCGCCGCCGGTTGTCTCGTAGCTCCTTTCGAAATAAGCTCTCATCGTCGGGCGTTCGATGTCGATGTGTGTGCAGTTGAAAATCTACTCCCTTCGTTGAGAGCTCATGAATCTCTTCTGGCCGCATCAGTTGGAGAATACGACGGGCTTGAAACTGGCGATAGTCAAAGCCTACAAGCTCTGCCAATTGTGGGGCTAACTCGTCTTTCGCAGCTCCGCTCATTCCCTTTTTCTCACTGAAGGCGAGGAGTTCGGAGACTACGCTCTCGCGTTCCTGCTCTGTACTGAGTTGTCGCGGCCGATTCCATCCCAGACTAGGCGCCGGGGGAAGCACGGATCCAGCGTTGCGCCACAATATGTATGAGCAGGCAAGATTAAGGATGGGTTTCGCCACGTCCGTGTAGTAGGTAGTTTGATAGACGGTCACGGGAAAACCGAATTGCCCGACGATGGGGTAGGCACGAAGATAGAAATCATAGCCGCCATCATCGAAGGTTATGGCTATGCTGCGTGAGGGGAGGGAGCCTGAATACAAGCGCGTGAGGGCTTCGCCCAAAGGCAGCACCACGCACCCGGAGTCCCGTATCAACTGAAAACGCTCACGCAACGTCGGTTGCGGCATGTACAGTTGGGGGCGCCATTGATCTTCATCCTCGATCGTGATTCCGTGATAGCAGAGAATGATCAGTCGGCGCTGGCGCCAGCGACTGCTGGCCACCATGCCCGCTAGGCCACACCCTTTGAGTAGCCCGAAGCAAGCTCGACGCAGAGGTCTTAACATAGGCAAGCGACTGCTGAGGTCTTCAAGGTGTCAAACTCGCCGGCTTGTGAGAAGCGACGAGCGAGGAAGCAGACGTAGGCGGCAGTAGGTCCGGATCGCGATCCAGAAAAATTCGTGACCACAATTCCAGATTTAGCAGGCGCCAAATGCGAGTGGTATTGTCCCGCGAACCCGAACGGTGCTCATGAAAAAGTCGCTGCAGGGCTTCTTGCTCAAACCAGCCACGTTCGAGGCTGCGCCCTCCGATAAGCATTTGTTCGATCTCTTCGAGTTGTCTACCCACCAGCCACCCTGCCCACGGCGTGGGAAAGCCCATCTTGCGGCGGTGCACGATCGAGTGCGGCAAGAGATCCTCGGCGATGTCTTTAAGTACCCGCTTTCCTGCCAGGCGGCGAGTCGAATATTGCGGGGGAATACGGAAGGCGAACTCCACCAGTTTGTGGTCAAGAAATGGTACGCGACTTTCGATCGAAGCCGCCATGCTCATGTTGTCTTGCTTCATCAACAGCTCAACTAGATAGGTCTTACAGTCGGCGTAGAGCAGTCTTTTTAGCAAGCTTTGCGACGATTTTTCGAAAAAGCGCATGGAAGCTGAGTAGGGCCCACGCGAATCCTGCCCGTAGGAAAGCTTCCGTAGTTGCACCTGTTCATCAGAAGAGAAGGCGGAGTAAAAATTGTCAAAGTAGAACGATTCCCAACTGGCGCCGTCTCGGCCTAAGAAGGTATGCTCGAGTCGCCGACGCACACTCGAATTGAGCGATGCGAAGCGAATGCTGCGGCGCATACGGGCTCTCAGCGAGCCAGGCGTCAGCCGCCGATACCAGGAGTCAATCCGCGAATTCCATAATGTCCAAGCGTAGCGAGTGTAGCCAGCCAGCGTCTCGTCACTACCTTCGCCCGTGAGCACGACAGTGACGTGCTGCCGAGCAAGTTGCGCGACGAAGTACAGCGAGACACTCGAGGGCCAGACGATCGGTTCATCTTCATGCCAGATTAGTTTTGGCAGCGCCTGGAAAAACTGCTCGCGCGTGAGGGTCACTTCGTGGTGCTCGGAACCGAGATAGTTGGCTACCGTGCGCGCGAAGGGCAGCTCACTATACGACTGCTCGGCGTATCCAACGGAAAACGTCTGCAGTGGTTCTTGGACTGACCTCTGCGCCAAGGCGGCCACAGCGCTCGAATCCAGACCGCCGCTTAGAAATACACCCAAGGGAACATCGCTCATCAGATGCGACGAAACAGCCTCCTCGAGCAGTTCGCGGTAGGTCTGAACGTAATAGCTTCGCGGCCGCGGCGGTTCAGGGAGCGAAATGTCCAGATCCCAATATTGTTCTACTCGCAACTGCCCGCCCTCATTAAGCTCGAGAGTATGTCCAGGGGGCAACTTCTGAATCTCTCGAAAGAAGGTGTCTTCACCGACCACGTAGCCAAAGGCGAGGTATTCAGGCAGGATGCTCTGGTTGAACTGGGCTTCGACACCGGGATAGGCGAGTACCGTTTTGATCTCTGAACCAAATAAGAATTTTTCGCTGTCGTACCGATAATAAAAAGGCTTGATGCCGAGTCGGTCACGGGCAGCGAACAGCTTGCGCGAGCGCCGGTCCCAGATGACAAAAGCGAACATTCCACGCAGATGCTGAACGCAATCGGCGCCGTATTCTTCATACAAGTGCACGATGGTTTCTGTATCCGTATGGGTGCGGTATCGGTGTCCGCGGTCTTCAAGATCCCGACGCAGTTGCTGATGGTTATAGATCTCGCCGTTGTAAACGATCCAGACATTCTCCTGCTCATTGCTAATGGGTTGATGCCCGCTCTGAACATCGATAATGCTTAAGCGACGCATGGCTAAGCCTACGTTGCCTTCGAGGTAGAATCCCTCGTCATCGGGACCGCGGTGGGCGATCTGTTGGTTCATGGCTGCCAGCGTGTCGCGCTCGGCAGGCCGGCGCCGGTCAAAGTAAAAGATGCCGCAAATTCCACACATATTAATTCTCGAGCCTCATGATCGCCGGCTCCTTTAATACAGCGCGTAAACTTGCCATTGGCGGCCACTCACCAACCGTTATGTCGCCTGCTGGCTGGCTGGACACAATTCCCTGCCCATATCGGAGCTCGCAGCTTTCAGCTTTGGTTTTTGCCGAGGCAAGACGACGCCCACCAAATTCGACGAAACTCCCCTGGCAGAAGCTGATTTCTTCGACTCCTGCCTGAGTCTCCCTTAGGTAGAGAAACTCCGCATCACTGGCCCATTCCGCAAAATGCCAATTCTGTCCCTGGGCGGCAAAGACCATGCGGTGGGTTTCTGCGGTCGTCGAATAGCAGTAGACCTGCAGGGGGGAGCTGTCAGAGCCGGAAAAAGCTGTGAGGCGCCCAACTTCGGCGCTCGATCGCGCGGGAACTAGCAAGGTGGCAATTTCCTGTGGCAGTGGCCCCTTCTTCTCCATTGTCCACACTACCGCCGGCTCACACCGGCCGTAAGCTGGAGACCAGCGTGCTGAACACAATCTGCTCTGCAGTAAAGTGCCGTCTGCGGGAAGTAGCGCGATACCCAATCGATCGTGGGGCGAGATGAAGAAGGGGGGCGCGCCTTGCTGCTGAATCATTCCCGGGGCGAAGTGCCAACCAACGGCCAAATTGTGCGTGCCCCGGCCTTCGACAATG
>JAFAPG010000111.1 GCA_019247235.1 Acidobacteriota bacterium | reverse complement strand
TTGTGGATCGCATAGGTCCACCGCTCCTTCCCGGTGGCCGCTTCCAACCCGGTAATGGTCTCACCGCTGAGGTGATAGACCATTCCGCTCGCCACCTCAAGCAACCCCTGATACTTCTCAGAAGACCACAGTAACCGCCCTGTCTTTACATCGAATGCTTCGACGGGCTGCGTTGCTGAGCAACTGAGCACCATTACGGCACCCTCCCCACTTAGGTCTGAGCATTCTGTTCCTTCGACGTGAGTGCGCCGGATCACATGTCCTTGTCGGTCCAGCAGTATGAGCTGCCCATCTGTATTGAGGAGAAAGACGGTATGCACCGTGGCAGCTAGCAAAGAGAGCACCGGCCCGTACTGCCAGAGCTCGTTGCCGGTTGATCCTTCGAGCGCGTGGATCTGCTCGTCTGGGGTTAGATAGTACAGTTGGCCGCCTCCAGCCAGAGGATCGGGCGTTGTGCTGAGTTTCCCTTTAAAACGCCGCCGTCCGGTCATGTTCGTACTGCGGTCCCACAATTTGTGGCCGCTTGCACCGTCAAACGCGTAGATATGGCCTAGATCTGGATAATCCGTGGCTAGCGCATACACCAGGCCCCCGTCTGCTACGGGTCTGCAATGTCTACGATTGAGCGAAAAGCTCCACAGTGGTGCGGCAAGCGGCGTCGTAGTTTGCCGGCCGCTCATCATGGATGTCATCGGAGATAGCAGCCCCACCGCCAGAAAGACAACTACTGCTTTTGCGAAACCACTCGTTTTAAGCGAATGCGGATCCTTCCAGATACAGAGCGCCCTGAAGTATCCCATAAGCACCGACGTGACCAGGAGGACGAGCATCGTGGCATCAATCGTTTCAACGCGGCGAGTCATTGCCACTCTCAGGGACACGATCCTACTTGATGAAAAGCTTCTAGGAAGGCTCACGAACCGCTGGGATCACGCGAAAGTCGAAGCCCAGCAGTTCGCCCGATTGCAACTGAACCGGTTTGCGCCCGTCCATTTTTAGACTAGCCGGGGCACTAGGGGATCTCAGAACCACATCTTCGAGGTCCTGGCCGGAGACTGCTTTCGTTCGGAAGATCAGCGCATATTCACCTGTCGTGAGCGGCTGGCTGGAAATGGCTTGGATGACCTTACCAGGAAGCCAGGAAAACTTCATTGGGATTGAAACTTCCTCTCGTTCTCCCTCACGCCTTTCCGTGGTCTCTTTCAGAGCAAATCGGCCCTTTCGATCTTCCTTGACGGCTACGGAGCGAGTGGAGAGTACCCGGCACTGATCCTTTTCGCTCTCTGCGAGTTTGAGCAGGACTGGCTGCACCTCATCGAGCTTGTCTTCGGCGGAAGGCAGATATGCATTCAACGGGACAAGGATTTCCAGCTCGCCTTCATAGATCGTCACACCGGCAGTCGGGCCGGGCAGTACATCAAACTCGAATTCCTGCTGGGCAGAGCCACGCCCACTCAGGATGCCCCTGCCGATGTGGGCCGCTTTCGCCATGCCGGTTCCCACATAGGGCGTTAATGCCCTCGCCTCCGGCCCCATTTCGAGCGTGAGAAGCGTGCTACCGATTCTGCTGATCGGCACCTTGGAAAGCAAGCTCTTCGATTCCATCTCTTTACTTTTAACGAAAACCAAGCGCCTCGAATGTTCGGTGAGCAAGATTTCCCCGCGCGCACCCTGGCGAATAACAGCGTGCTGCAGCGGAGTCGTGACCGCGCCGCTTGGTGCTGAGGCAATCTCCGCCTTCGGTGCTTCGGCACATCGAGCGAGTTCCGCCGGCGTGCGAAGAATGAGGAAGAAACAAACCGTCAGGCAGGAACGAAAGCTCCAAACAGAGGGAGAAATTTTCAGTTTCATCGGAATCTCCAATCTCACACGCGTAGGGCTCGGCCTGTCGGGCTCAGGAATTTAATTCACAATCCGGAAGGCCTGCACGCAAGATGGATTTTTGTACTGGCCCCAGGAGGCGACATACATCATGTCGCGATACACAACTGGAGTATCGAGTACTTCAAACCGCCAAGCCGAGTGCCAGAGTTCCTTCCCGGTGCCGAGATCCAAAGCATGCAGCCTGCTGTCCATAGTCCCGGAATCGAAGGACTCAAAGATGCTGTGTAATTTTGTCTGAGTCATGAACAAGGTATGCCGGACAATTACCGCCCGTCCATCGAGCGCACTTGTATCCCAAGGAAGCCGGAGCTTTGACTCTTGCTGCCCTGAACGCCGGTCGAAAATCAGAAGGTACTGCTCCTGAGACCCGGAATCAGCCACGGCGACGTAAAGAGGTGAGTCGGCGGATTGGCCGTCCACCAACAAAAGCGGCGGAGCATTCATGCCTTTACTCACGGAAAGGTTAGATCGCCAAAGTTCATGGCCTGTCGAAAGATCGAATGAGACAATTTCGCGATGTTCTTGGCCGATGAATACGTAGAGCTGGTTGGAATCTGCCGTCACTGTCGCTGCAACCAAGTCCGCAAGCGAGCAACTCCAAAGAAGTCGCGCGCTTCGATCCAATACTCGAATCGGTAGGGAGCAGGTGGGACATCTAAGTATGAGCCGTTCACCGGAGATCTCCAGCCGGGCCGCTTCCGTGCCCTCAACCGAAGTTTGCATGGTCACGTGGCCGAGCGCATCGAGCTCAGTCAAGCGGCGGGCAGCGTCGAGCACATAAACGGCATTTTCCGTGACGCCGAGAAGTGAGAAAACAGGTGCGGAGTGGCCGAGTTCCGCGCCGCTCTTGTCATCTAGGACATGGACACGTTCATCTTGCCCTAAAAAATACAATCGGCCGCCCGCGTACAGGACTTCTTCATCAAAATATGCATCCTGTAATTTGCCGTCCTGACGAAACCGGCTGACAATGGGCAACGTTTTATCCCAGTAGGCGCGTCCGCTTGCGCGATCTAGACTAACCAGCCTGCCGTATGCGGCACAAATTAGCAGTCGAGCTCCCGTCGGCATCAGATCCTTTATACGTGCGTCTCCCAAGGTAGTTGTCCAGACAGGAACAGCCAGTGGACTTTTCTCGGAAGCGTTAGGCGAGATGCAAGCGCACCACAGAACAACCGGTATCGCCAACGTGGTCAGAGTCAGGGCCCTCATAATGAAATCCCTCTGGAGCACTTGGGACGACGCTTCGTTACGACCGATTACGCCTTCCCTCTATCTGACACGCGAGATTCCGGTATCGGCCGGCTCAAACTCAGTACAAACAGGCGATTCCACCTGAGAACGATCGAAGGCGATCACGCTTTCATTTATTTAAACAAGCCTCCCCGGGGCCGACCGATGCAGTGACCGGGTTCCACGTAGGCGAAACGGGAACTTACAATGGCACGGCCGAGGCTGAGATCCGGTTCCCGGCGCCTCCCGCCATGAGCTCAGGAGCGATCATCGCCCTCCAGTTTGTTTTGAGTGATCGCGGTCGCAAGATTCACACGATTGTTTCAAA
>JAFAPG010000522.1 GCA_019247235.1 Acidobacteriota bacterium | reverse complement strand
TGGCTTTCGTCTTTGTAAAATGCTTGCTAATAGATGCATGTCGGAACTCCTTTTTGGCCAATGTCTCTGCGAGTCCTGGGATTCAGTTCCAGCACGATGATGCCGGATCGCCCTTGATTGAAGCCCTTGACCATGTTCATTCGTTTTTTAAGCGCCATCTCAATCCGTCAGCCAAGCAGCGCCGAGGCTGCCGTCTCAACATCCCGGGTTGTTCTAGTTAGTAAGAGCAGATTGCCGCCTCCTTTGTTGGCGTTTTGCAGTGTTCGAAGTCCACAACGGTGTAGTAACCCAAAAAAGCAAAGAGATTTTGTTTTTTGGACGCCACGCATCTCGGGTGCGGCAGAGTTTGATCTCAGCAGGTCTCGCCAATACGCATGCTCAATGACCATCGCCCGTGTCACTCTCTATCGGCCCTAGCTAGACCGCCTCACAATGTTTTCAGGCGTTGCATTTTGCAGTCCCGCGAATCCTTTACCTTTGCCGCGGTATCTCAAACAACGAAGACAGAGGAGCTGTTGCGAGTGAGTCAGCTTTCGCTCCATTCGGCTTGCACATATTTCGAAAGTAGAGATTTCACAGGGCTTGCGAGACCCTGCAAGTAAAACGGCAAATGAGAGTGCCGCAAGTACGTCGTGCGAGACGGTCTCTGGAACCAGGAGCATTTGGGACAGATCTCTTGACCACCGAAGACTTTGCTGAGGATGAATTATTGACGAAGCCGTCCACTACCAAAGATATTGACCAAGAAAGGTCGGCGTATGAACTGAACATTCCAGGGATGCCGAACAAGGTGAAACCATGAAAAACCGCACATCAGTGAAAAACCGCACATCCGTAATGAAGCCGATCCCACTGGGCTGCAATTTGAATTAGCATACGGAAACAGTTATGCGGTTGCGACTCTGGACCTATTCTCTAGTAGTGCTGGGTACTTGGGCACTGGTCGGTTCGGCTCGTTGGGGATCTCGCAGTCGTTCTTCAGAGGTTTTGATTACACCCGCGGCACAGAAAGAGATCGAGCAAGTCATAGCACAGGTCGACAGGACGGAAGCAGGCGCACTCGCGCAACTAAAGCGGGATAAACTCGACCGATCAGAACAAATTACATTGCTAGGAAAGCTGATTTACTTCGACAAGAATTTTTCCATCAATCGAAACGAAGCCTGTGTGTTCTGCCACATGCCGCAGGCCGGCTTCACGGGAGGGGTGAGTGCATTGAACGCGACGACGGGCTCATATCCGGGTTCCGTCCGTACACGCTTCAGCAACCGCAAACCGATGAGCCACGTGTATGCAACCTATGCGCCAACACTGCACTACAACCAACTCCAGGGGGATCTCGTCGGTGGAAACTTTTGGGACATGCGCGCGACTGGCATCCGCTTGAACAATCCATCAGCTGAGCAAGCGCAAGGTCCACCCCTGAATCCTGTTGAGATGGGGCTGGCAGACTCCGCCTGCGTCGTATACCGGCTTTCGCAGCGGCCGTACCGCGAGCTGGCGGAGTCCGTTTGGGGTGCACAGGCTTTCGCGATTCACTGGCCGACCAACGTCGGGCAAGTCTGCAATTCGCCGGCGACCGCGTCGTTGTCAGATCGCTTTCGCGTTCAACTGAGCGTTATCGATCGAGGATTGTCCAACAGAACCTTTGACCAGTTTGGCGAGGCAGTCGCGACCTTCGAAAGCTCTACCGACGTCAACCCTTTCACCTCGAAATATGATTACGTGCTCGCGGGAAAGGCTGAGTTTACACCGGAAGAAAAGGCTGGCTACGAGCTGTTCCGTAGTAGCGCGAGTCACTGCAATGAATGCGATCGGGATGCCGGCCCGGGAGAGGAGCCTCTCTTCACCGACTTTAGGGCGAGCAACTTGGGCGTTCCCAAGAATCCGAATCTACCGTTTTACCCCGAGGACACGCCAGACCGGTTTGGCTACACTGCAAATCCGCTCGGTGCGCGATTTGTCGATCTCGGGGTTGGTGGGTTTCTGCGCCACGGTCTGCAGTTAAGTGCGGAGCGGAACCCCAACTCGCTTTGGGAAGAGTTGGCGCCATCGTTCCA
>JAFAPG010000435.1 GCA_019247235.1 Acidobacteriota bacterium | reverse complement strand
AGGGCTCCTCGATGAAGGCGGGAACATCGTCAAGCGAGAGATCGATCCAGAAGCTCACCTGGTGCGGGTTGCCGATTCCCCCTGCGACCTGGTTATGCACTTGCGGGCCGGTCCCTTTTCCAAGGATTGGCTTCCAGGAAATTGTACGCGCCACCTGATCATGGTCGAGCAGGATCTCCATGTTGCCGTGGTTCTGAAAAGGAATGAATTTGAAATAGGTCTTGCGTTGAAACAATGGGTTTTGCACCTCCCAAGTGGGAGGGATGACTCGGCGGTCCTCATAGCGCAAGTTATAGCGAAACTCGATGATGCTGCCGACTTCGACGGCGGGAAGGGTAAAGACCTTTTCGTTGATCCGAATGCCATTGCTTTTCACCATGGTCTTGTCCATGGCTCTGCCGTCGAAGGCAAGGATTGAGCCGTCGCGGTGAATGGTGCGGCCGGAAATACCCCCGATGCTGAAACCACGGCGTAGGTAAGGCAGCTCCACATTAGCGTACTCTCGGCCGGCGTCGGTCAGGATCTTGATCCGCTCGTACACCGACTCGAAATTGTTCATGTCGTCATCGATCTCTTCACGCTCGAGGATGACGGCGGGGGCTCCGGGCTGCTCTTGAATGCTGGTCATCGCCAGCTCATCCGGACTGATCGGCGGCCAATCAGCAGCGAACGAAGTTGCCGCCAGTACAAAGGGTAGTATGGTCGGCAGTGTTGCCCAACGCGCGAGTCTCATTAAGCTCTCCCCGGCGGATCCCCTAAGCCCTATACGAGTGTCGTTAAGAGCTCCAGTCTGCTGCGACACGCTCGCTCGGCTTCGACGCGAGTCGAATGTTAGCGGAAAACATTGCACCAAATCCCGCCGTCCCCGACACGTTGAAGTTGGCTTGACTAATCAGCCGCAACATGAGGTTTAGGCGGCTCGCCCTGGCGCCGGTTGCGATTAGGGGGAAGGCCGGCGTCCCGAATCTTGTAGAGGAGCGCGCGATAACTGATGTTCAGAGTACGCGCCGCTTGCTTGCGGTTCCAGTGGTGGTTGTGTAGAACCTTCAAAATAATCTTTCGTTCCAGGGCTCGGGTAGCTTGGCGGGTGAGTTTTTTCAGGGAAATAGGACCATCCAGATTGATCTCTGGCGTGAGTAAGTCGCCTTCTCTGGGTTGCAGGTCGCTGGTGATCACGTCTTCGCTTCCCAGGATGACGTACCGTTTCACCAAATTCTCAAGCTCCCGGACATTTCCTGGCCAATGGTATTTCTCAAGTACCTCCATCAACTCCGGAGAAAGAACGCGGGCTCGGCAATTGTACTTGCGGTTGTAGTACTCGAGGAAATAGCTCGTCAGCGCAGGGATATCACTGCGTCGCTCCCGCAAAGGGGGCATGTAAAGATTGACCACGTTGATGCGATAGAAAAGGTCCTGGCGAAAGGTGCCGTTCTCGATTTCTTCTTCCAGTTTGCGGTTGGTGGCGCAAACGATGCGGACCTCCACTTTTTTGTCTGCCTGCGCTCCGATGCGGCAGAACTGGCCATCCTGCAGCAGCTGCAGCAGCTTTGATTGCAGAGGCATATCCAGTTCAGAGATCTCATCGAGGAATAAAGTGCCGCGATGCGCCATCTCCACCCGGCCAGGTTTTGCCCCATAGGCACCGGTGAAAGCACCGCGTTCGTAGCCAAACAGTTCACTTTCGAGCAGGGTTCCAGGGATCGCCGGGCAGTTCACTTTCACGAAGGGGCCGGACCTCCAGGGCGAAAGCGCATGCACTAGGCGGGCGATGATGTCCTTGCCGGTTCCGCTCTCGCCATGAATTAAGACGGGTACGTTAGCGCCGGCTACTTTGGCCAGCCGCTCGTGAAGCGCGGTCATGGCCTCCGTCGAGCCAAACACCACCGTCTCGGGCGGTATCTCACCGATGGACTGAACGAGGGAACTGACCGAGCTGGGCACAGTTGTGGACATTCCGGGGCACGGCTCCTTTGCTGAGAGAGACACGTGCACCCCAGAAGCCAAATTCCGCCAGTACAGCCGGGGATGGCGATTTTTGACCTTAAACGTATGTTTCCGAAACCACTTATATTTCTGCGCAAATTATATTTCTGACCCAGCCGGGTGCTCGAGCCGGTCGTGCGCAGCGAGGGAATTCTGGCGAGGGCTGATGAGGTGGGAAAAGAAATTCACACAGAAGAAGTAACTTTCCTATTCAGCAATGGGTTCCGCGGGCCGGTGCAATTGAGGAGGGCGTGGTTAAATTTTACGCCCAGCAGGTGGTAACCTTCGCCATGGGTTACGCGCACGACCTTTGCGCGCAGATTGCGAGAACTCTTCGGGATGGGAGCCGAGGCAGCCAGAGGCGCGCTGGGGATTTCTAATGAAACCTGCGCTGCTGGCCGAAGGACGCGGTGCACGGCGACAAGTGCGCCTCCCGCCGAGATATTGAGCGCGGTGGCGAATTCGAGGAAGTCTTTACCGCTCTGATCGCGGCTACGTACAAAGACCGGGATGGCAAGGGGCAGCCGGACCCACTCGCGGCGTTCTTCTGCCTGTTTGCGTTGTTCCAAAACCCGCGCCCCCTTTTGCCTGCAAATGGGCCTCTTCTCGCACCTGATGGGCCAAACCGATGATTTCGAAGCCATACCACTCCTTAGCTCTAAATGGCCGGGAGCCGGGTCGGCGTAAAAAGGCAGTCTTTTGTAGGTGAATCTTACCGTTTACTCAGGGATTCCAGGTGTATTCAGTGGGAATTCTTGGTAGGAGTTGGAAATGATTTACCGAAAGTGACAAATGTTTTGCATTTTGGTTGACACTGCGGTTCCGGTACCCTAGCATTTGAATATCGGTAATCAGCCTCTTACCAGCCTGAGTGCCGCTCCCCCCGAATGTTGCCGCCTACTCCGTCGCTATAAGGGGACTTTTGTGTCGCCATTACGGGGAAAAGAAGGGTCAGCAGCCGCAACCAGTGGCGCACCTTTGCCGGGGGGAGAGTTGGAATCGGGTACGCTCGAACTACAGGAGTATTCGCAGCTGCGCGAGCGCTACTTGCGCACTACCCATGCTTTGGCCTCAGCCGCTCATGATCTGAAGACCCCGCTCGCCATCCTGAATGGTTATGTGGAATTGTTGCAGAGCGAGAAGCTGGGTAGTTTGAATGATCGGCAGCGTGAAGTCCTCCATGACATGCGTTCGAACGGCCAACGATTGCAGCATTACATCCAGGATTTTTTAAGTTTCGGGGCCCTTGAGACTGGCGAACTCAAAATGCGATTTGAGACAGGAAATATTAACGCCTGTCTCTCCGAAGTATGCCGGCTGTGGTCGCCACGTTTTCAGGAAAAGGGTTTGGCCTTGTACTTCCTGGCGAATGAAAAAGTAATGGAGTTCCCCTTTGACGCTCCCAAGCTGGAGCGCGTGGTCTTTAACCTACTGGAAAATGCGTACAAGTTCACGCCTGCGGGAGGAACAGTCTGGTTGCACGCCGAACCGAACTTGTGGGATCGTCGGACCATGAGCAGCCCTCTGGTCGCCCAGGAGCGGCGGCGGCACCCTCTCACCCACGCCAATTCGGTAAAGATCAGCGTCTCCGATACCGGGCCAGGAATTCCCGCGGAATATCACCTGGAAATCTTCGATGACTTTTTTCGTTTGCCATCGAGCGACCATGCAGAAGGTATGGGCCTAGGCCTGGCTATCGCCCGGCGCCTGGTGCAGGGAATGACGGGGAAGATCTGGGTCGAAAGCGAACCCGGCGCGGGTTCGAAATTTTCTTTCATCGTTCCTTTGAAACCGCCAACCAGTGAATCGGAGGAATGCTAGGCAATGAGCGAACGAGCGAAGATTTTGCTAGTCGACGACGAACCGGGAATGCTGCGTTACATCAAGACCCTGCTCGAGGTCGACGATCATCACGTCAT
>JAFAPG010000170.1 GCA_019247235.1 Acidobacteriota bacterium | reverse complement strand
CAACTCCCGCATCCTCACCGTGCGGCCGGTCGCGGCCGAGAGTCAGCCGGGCAAAAGCTATGAATTGTGGATGATCCCCGATAAGCCCGGACCCCCGAAGTCGCTGGGCGTGATCGCCGATAATGGATTCACGGTGCGCCCCACGCTTTCGGGCTACGATGCTTCGGTGGTCGAGAACGCGGTTTATGCAGTTACGCTTGAACCTCGCGGCGGCTCACCCACCGGACAGCCGACGAGCCCGCCGTATGGACCGGCAAACTCGTCCGCGCCACGCCGTGAAGGGTGACCAAGGTCAAAACCTACAAAATGACCTACAAAATGAAGCGTAGCTGGTTACGCAATTTCCTTGTAAGTCATTGATTTCTTGGTGAGCGCGCCGGGGCTCGAACCCGGGACCTACTGATTAAAAGTCACTGGACGAGGTGTTTGAACCATTTCTACATGATTGGAGATCGCTGGAAAGGACTTCACGGACAATGGCTTATGGCATATATCGGACTTGAGGGAAGCTGAAGGGGTTTGAAATAGAGCTTCTACATGGCTTCTACATGGAAAGGTTCGGGACCATGCGCCTCACCAAAAGCTCGATCGAGAAACTACCGGTCCCCGAAACGGGACAAGTTTTTTATCGCGATGATCGGTTGAAACCCCTTGCTGTACGCGTCACCAGCGGCGGCACGAAATCCTTCATCTTCGAGAAGCTCGTCGGCCGCCGCGTGCGCCGCTTCACCATCGGTCGCGTTGAAGCGATTTCGCTCGAGCAGGCGCGCAAGAAAGCGCAAAGGATGCTCGGCCGGATTGCCGAAGGTCACGACCCGGTTGCGGAGATCGAGACGGATCGCAATGCCAAGACCGTGGCTGATCTCTGCGACCGCTTCATTGCCGAGTACCTTCCCAGGAAGAGACCGACGACCGCTCGGGATTACCGACGCGCCATTGAGGCTTGGATCAGGCCAGCGCTCAAGCACCACAAAGTTGGGGCTGTCACGTTCTCGGACATTGACGCTCTCCACCGCAAGATTACGAGGGCGGGCCAGAAAGGCAAGAGCGCGCCCTACGTCGCCAATCGCACGATGTCTGTGATTTCAAAGCTGTTCGCTCAGTCGATCCGGTGGGGCTGGCGACGCGACAATCCGGCAAGAGGCATCGAGCGTAACCAGGAAGACAAGCGACAACGATTTCTTTCGCCAGACGAGATCGCGTCCTTGAGTCGCGTTCTTGCTGAGTACGAAGATCAGCAAGCCGCGAACATCATCCGCCTGTTGCTGCTCACGGGCGCGCGCAAAGGCGAGGTCTTATCGATGCGTTGGCAGGACCTCGACCTTGCGGCTGGCACGTGGTCAAAACCAAGCAGTCACACGAAACAGAAGAAAGAGCATCGCGTGCCGCTTTCGGCACCTGCGTTGCAGCTTATCGCTGAGCTGCGCGACGAGGCGAAAGCGGACAAGCACTTCGTCTTCCCCGGCCGTTTCGGCGGACACCGCGTCGAGTTCAAGCGCGCCTGGGCCAAAATCTCCGCAGCTGCCGGACTGATCGCACGTGTCCATGACTTGCGGCACACCTATGCGAGCCTACTCGCGTCGTCGGGCTTGTCTCTGCCGATCATTGGCGCGCTCCTCGGGCACACGCAGCCGGCGACCACAGCTCGATACGCGCACCTATTTGACGATCCGTTGAGGCAGGCGACAGAGCGTGTGGGCGCTGTGGTGAGTGGGCGACCCACGGCAGAAGTCGTCTTGTTGAGGGGATAACACGACATGCCGCGCCCGCGCCCATTCAGCCAACCCGATCTCGAGCGGCGCAAAGAGCTGACGGGGTTGACTGGATCGGACGCACCAGCTGACCACTCCGCTCCATTGTCCGTCCTTACCCCAGAGATGCGCGAGGCTGCGCGCGGCTGGGATGTTGATCCTGCGGTGCAGCTTCTCGGCATCAAGCGAGCGGCGGATCGCGATCGGTACAGGGACGAGCTGCTGTTCATTCTCGTCATGCACAAGCAGGAGATCATGATGGAGCGGCAAGAGACGCCGGGGCGCTTTGAAGCAGCTGTAAGGAATGCGAAGAGGAGACTGAAGAAAGCGACCATCAATGCGGATGACGGCACACTTCGGGAAGCCGACGGACGGACGAAATTGAGTCTTAAGGAAATACCGAACGCAGCATGGCAGGAAGCGCAGCGCAGGCGAACGAGGCGAAGAACTGTAAAGCCAGGGCGATATAAGAGTGCAGCTTTGCGCAACACCCTAGCTCGCCTGCAAGCACTTGCCAATCATGGACGTAAGAAGCGCCGGCCCTACGCTGTCAGCCGTAAATTCATCGAAGCCGCCTTGGATACAGCCGGAATCCCGCGCTACCCCAAGAACCCGATGAAGCTCGCGAGTCTCATGATAAGCAAACGACGTACGCGCAAACACGAGTTTGGGACGAAAACCATTCCGCATGCAGAGCGCGAAGCGAGAATATCGAGCCTCGAAAAGCGGCTGCGAAAAGCGTTCCTTTAAAGAGGGAGCCAGCCCCTTACTAATCGCTTAGAGCAACTCCTAGTTCACACGAAATTAGGAGCTGCTGCATGAACGACCATGATCCTGTTGCCCGGTTTTGGGCAGCGCCCGACGAGGCGCTCTTCGCCATGCCGACAATCGCGGTAGTGTTGGGGTGCTCGGTCGCAAAGTTGGAACGCGATCGCTGGCAGGGGCGAGGCATCAAGTTTCGAAAAATCGACGGCCTTGTGCGCGCTCGTAAAGCGGATGTCGTTGCGCGCATCCAGGAGTGCGAAGTCGCCTGATCCCGCAATGAAAAGCCCGGCGGTCAGGCCGGGCTAGATGAAAGGCTTCAAAAATGGTTACTCAAGATACGACCGCGCAGATGGCGCGGCAAGCCCCAGCTGAGCCACGTCATGCGGGCACAATCGGATTCGAGCGGCAAGCTATTGCACTCGTTCGAGGGGAAGAGTTCGAGACGCTTTCCCCTTCGATGCTGAATTTTGCGCTCGATGCCTGGTGCATTGTCCAGATTGGGCGGCGAGACGAGAAGTTCATTCGCGGCGACGTATTCGAGGCGCTACAGAACGCCCTCCCCGATCACGATACAGAGGTGCATCGCGGACTGCTCGGGAGCTACGTCCTTGCTCGCCATGTTTTGACGTTCATGCAGGGCGGATCACGCCACGGTCATATGTCAGTGCAATGTCTACGGGGCTGCATCGCGCGGCTTGTGGGGCTGGCACACCACGAGGAGCTTGCAGTCGACGGCGTTCTCGCGGCCTTGTGCGCGAAACGCCACGCCGTTTGGCTGAACGCCGAATGGTTGCAGGTCCGCGGCATCTCGTTAGTGACGAACGAGCTGTATCTTCCGGCAAAGGTGCCGCCCATCCTCGTTTGGTCGGACACAGCAAGCACCGAAGAAAGGCTTTCACGCAGACTGGGGCAGTGGTCATGAGCGCGATGCTGAACGCCTCGCTCGCCTGTGCAGCGCGCGGTCACCGCGTATTCCCCCTTTACGAGATCCTCAATGGTCAATGTGGATGTGGAAGGAGCTGCGGCACTAAGCCCGGCAAACACCCGCACATCAAAGAGTGGACCACGAGGGCAACTACGGAGGAGGCTAAAATCTGGTCATGGTGGTCGAAATGGCCGACCGCCGGCATTGGCATCGCGACCGGCACATTGAGCGGCCTCGTTATCGTCGATCGCGATAGCGCCGAAGGCAGAGCGTGGCTCGAGGAGTTTGGGTGCGAACACGGCGCGTTGCCCGTTACTGTGTCGGTATCGACAGGTCGTGAAGGCGGCGGCGATCACTTCTATTTTGGCTATCCGATCGATGGCCCGCCGCTCAGGGGGATCCGCACCGGCAAGCTCGATCTTCTCGCGGACGGCAACTACGCGGTGGCGCCGCCCTCGCCGCACGTCAGCGGGCGGACCTATGAATGGAAGCGCGGTTGTTCGGTGATTGCCGAGATCAAGCCGGAGGTAGCGGCGGCCTTGCGCGATTTCATCCTGAGGAAGTCATCATCGCAAAGCGGCACAGCAAGGGGTGCGCCGATCAGAATACCGCAGCATCTTTGGTCGCTCGCCAGCTCGGCTCGTCGTGTCAACGCCAACGCACGCTGTGTCGAGCTGCCGCCGACTTACTCGAACGCGCTCGTTAATGAGATTCGTGAAATCCTCAAGTTTCAAGACCCTCCTAACAACTATGATCGTTGGCGCGACTGCGGCATGAGCTTGCATTGGGCCTCCCGTGGCGAGGACTGGGGCTTTCGGCTCTGGTGCGACTGGTCACGCAGCGTCAGCGGCACACTCGTCAATGGCAGATGGGTGCCATACGACGATGCTAAGTGGCGAACCACCTGGGAGAGTTTCGGCCGGTATGATGGGGTGCCCCGCACCTTGGCGAGCCTATATCGAGTCGCGATCGACAAGGGGTGGCGGCGACCGCCGCGCAAGCCGAGCAAGCGGGTTCTAGCCGGGCGACGAACGGCGAAACGCAGACCCTACTTCGTCGGGAGGATCGTGCGATGAGCCTGGAGTCTGAGATCGTATCGGAAACGGCGGATTCTGCTTCTGCGGCGCATGACAGCGGATCGAGCGAGGCTGCGGGGGATGGTTTTGAGGACGAGGCTGCGGCAGATAGCTCGTCGAGTGAGGATGAAACCACGTTCAAGCGCCTCGCCGAATTGTCCGAGGTGGAATATGAGCGAGTCCGGAAAGCTGAGGCCGAAAATCTCGGTATCCGCGTCAACGTTCTCGATCGCATCGTGGGCAGCCTTCGCCCGGCCCCTCCCACCGAGGAGGACGCGCGGGGCGGCCAGCCGATCACGTTGGTCAAGCCGGAGCCTTGGCCCGAGCCTGTGAACGGTGCCGAGCTCATTCGCGACATCACCAACGCGATCCGCCGTTACGTGCGGCTGGCTGATGCGGCTGCCGTTGCGGTCGCCTTGTGGATTTTGCACGCTCACATCTTCGAAGCATTCCTCATTTCGCCTCGGTTGGCGATTCTGTCGCCGATGATGAGGTGCGGCAAAACGACATTGCTGCGTGTTGTCACGGCTCTGGCGCCCAAGCCACTGGCGGCCGCGAACATCACATCGGCGGCACTATTCCGAACAATCGAGGCCTGTCGACCGACGCTTCTCCTCGACGAGGCCGACACATTCCTCGCGGGCAATGAGGAGATGCGGGGCGTCATCAATGCCGGGCACAGCCGTGATGGGCAGGTGATCCGGGTTGTCGGTGACAATTTCGAGCCGCGCGGGTTCTCGACATGGAGCCCAATGGTCATCGCTGCCATCGGACAGCTCCCCGGAACCATTCAGGACCGCTCGCTCGTGATCTCGCTGCGGCGCCGGCTGCCGGGAGAACCGATCGAACGCTTCCGCTCCGGTAGGACCCCAGAGCTCGACGAACTCGCGTGTAAGGCAGCGAGGTGGGCAGCCGATCACGCGGAAGCGCTGCAGCAAGCCGATCCCGACGCGCCGACCAATCTCAATGACAGGGCCTGCGACAATTGGCGGCCGCTGTTGGGGATCGCGGACTGCGCCGGCGGACCCTGGCCAAGTGCGGCACGCGCGATCGCGATCGAACTGTCGCAGAGCGAGGGGTCGGATGATGATGATGATTGGGGGATCATGTTGCTCGTCGACATCCGCTCGATCTTTGAGGAGGCCAAAGCTGCGGAGGCCAAAGCTGGCTGGCTGTCGAGTGCGGATCTCGTCGCCCGGCTCGTGGCGCTATCCGGTCGACCTTGGTCGGAGGCGAACCGGGGGCGGCCGATCACTTCGGCCTGGCTGGCAAGAAAGCTGCGCCCGTTCAAGATCAGCC
>JAFAPG010000032.1 GCA_019247235.1 Acidobacteriota bacterium | reverse complement strand
TCGGCCTTGCTTTTACCATAGGCGTTAATCGGGTTGCGCACATCGCGCGTTTCGTAGGGCACGGTGTTCTTGCCGTCAAAGACATAATCCGTGCTCACAAACAGCAGACGTGAAGATTGCTCGGCGGCAGCCTTGGCCACGTTGATTGCCCCGGCCGTATTGACCGCAGCGGCCCGTTGAGGATTTAGCTCGCAGCCGTCTACATCGGTATAGGCGGCAGCCAAAACGATCCAGTCCGGGTTGGCATCAGCAACGCGTCTTTCAACTTCCACCGAGTTTCGAATATCACATTGCGCGCTGCCGAGTGCAATAAGTTCGTCGCCCTCCCAGCGGCGCACGATCGCTTGTCCGAGCATACCTGTGGCACCGAAAATAAGGATTTGCATAATCGTCTACGATTAGGACAATGCGCACGGGTTGCCGTCCATTCGGCGCAATCATCCACCCCAGGCTCATCGAAAACCAGCTCGAGTCCGCCCTCACCATCTTACCTTTGTCCGCCTGCTTGCCCGACCGCTAAGCGTTGATGAAAACCCTGTGAGCCAAAAGGCGGGTGTAAAATGAAAGTGGCAATCCCACCAAGTTTATCCCGAGGTTCATCGATGGCCACCATAGAAGTACCCGTGCGCCCCTACACCCGTGCCCCTCTAGGCCCGTTCCGAAACGAACCTGCAACGGACTTCTCGCGAACCGAGATCGCGCGCCGCATGCGCCGCGCTCTCGACCAAGTGCGAGGGCAATTGGGACGCGAATACGATCTGATTGTTGGTGGCCATCGTGTTCGCACTGCCGAGCGAATCTACTCCCGAAACCCGGCTCGTCCTTCTGAGGTCGTAGGCATCCATCAGAGTGCCGGCCCAGACCAGGTTGAGCCGGTCGTCGAGGCCGCACTGAGTGCATTTAACCGCTGGAGTCGGACTTCGTGGGAAGAACGCATCGGCTTGTTAGTCCGCACCGCGACCCTCGTGCGCGAACGCAAATTTGAGCTCATGGCCTGGATGATTTACGAGGTAAGCAAAAATTGGGCGGAGGCCGATGCCGATGTTGCCGAGACCATCGATTTTTGCGAATTCTACGCGCGCGAGGCGCAGCGCCTCTCCCAGGCAAAGGCGCCCGTTCAGCTGCTCGGTGAGCACGACGAGCTTTTCTATATCCCGCTCGGGGTCGGCGCCATTATTCCTCCCTGGAACTTCCCCTGCGCCATTATGGCGGGAATGACCCTGGCATCGATTGTATGTGGCAACACGGTGGTGCTCAAACCTTCGAGCGATTCGCCGACCATCGCCGCGAAATTTGTAGAACTGCTTGAGGAAGCGGGAATGCCCGAGGGAGTGGTAAATTTTTGCCCGGGGCGAGGTGGCAGCTTTGGCGGTGCGGTCGTCGCCCATCCCAAAACTCGCTACATCGCTTTCACCGGTTCGAGAGAAGTAGGGCTACATATAAATAAGGTCGCAGCCGAGGTCATGCCCGGTCAGATCTGGATCAAACGCACCATTTTAGAAATGGGCGGGAAAGACGCCATTGTGGTCGATGCCGACGCTGATCTGGATGCTGCCGTAGAAGGGGTGGCGCAAGCCGCGTTTGGGTTTCAGGGACAAAAGTGTTCCGCCTGCTCCCGTGCCATTGTTGATGACCGTATTTACGAGAAATTTCTCGAGCGGCTGAAGGAGCGGGTCGAGCGGATCACGGTCGGCGATCCCGCCGCTAATTCTGACATGGGTGCGGTGATCAACGAAGCCTCGATGAACTCAATCCTGAACTACATCGAGGTTGGCAAGCGACAGGGGCGGCTGATTACCGGGGGCGAGCGAGCGAGCTCGGCCGGCGAAGGCTTTTTTCTCTCCCCCACGGTCATTGCCGACGTAAAGCCAGGCTCGAAACTTGAACAAGAAGAAATTTTCGGACCCGTTCTGGTCGTTCTTCGGGCAAAAAATTTTGGACAGGCGCTAGAAATCGCCAACGACACTGAATTTGGACTTACCGGAGCGGTCTACACCGGCTCACGCGAGAAGATGGAGCGGGCCAAACGCGAATTTCACGTCGGCAACTTGTATATCAACCGCAAATGCACGGGCGCAATTGTAGGGGCCCATCCTTTCGGCGGATTCAATATGTCGGGAACAGACTCAAAGGCCGGGGGCCCGGATTACCTATATCTGTTTACTCAAGCAAAATCGGTAGGAGAAAAGATCCTGTAAGGCCCGGTGGCGGTACGCCCATCCTTAATTGTCCCGCAAGATGAGTTTTGCGATGGTGGCCAGTTGCATATTGGAAGTGCCTTCGTAGATCTTGCCAATCTTTGAATCTCGCCAGTACTTCTCGACCGGATAGTCTTTGGTGAAGCCGTAGCCGCCATAGATTTCAATCGCCTTCGAGGCAACGCGCTCGGCCACCTCAGAGGAAAAAAGTTTCGCCATGGCGGCCTCTTTCACGAAGGGCACGCCCGCATCTTTCATGCGCGCGGCGTTATAGACCAGCAATCGCGCCGCTTCAATGGCGGTTGCCATTTCTGCCAACTGGAATTGAATGCCTTGAAATTCAGCAATGGCCTTCCCAAATTGCTTGCGCTCCTGCGCATAGTGGGAGGCCAGCTCCCAAGCTCCGCGAGCAATGCCGAGCATCTGCGCGCCGATGCCAATGCGGCCCTCATTGAGGGTCTCGATGGCAATCTTGTAGCCTTTGCCGACTTCGCCGAGAACGTTCTGTTCTGCCACCCGGCAATCTTCAAGAATCAATTCGCATGTCGAGGATGCTCGAATACCGAGCTTGTCCTCTTTCCTGCCAACCTTAAAACCGGGAAAGTCTTTTTCGATGATGAAGGCGGTAATTCCCTTATAGCCAGCCGCAGGGTCGACGGTGGCAAAGAGAATAAACAAGCCTGCCTCTTTCCCATTGGTGATCCACAACTTACGCCCATTCAGTAGGTAATCGCGACCATGTTTGATGGCACGTGTTTGTAGCGCAAACGCGTCAGAACCAGAACCGGCTTCACTGAGCGCGTACGCCCCAACCGTGTCCGAGACCATACGTGGCAAGTAACGTTTCTTTTGTTCCGCGTTCGCCCAGCGCGTAAGCGCATTATTCACGAGCGTGTTCTGCACATCCACGATGACTCCGGCCGAGGCGTCGGCCCGAGATAGCTCCTCGACGGCTATGATGGCTTCAAAAAACTTGCCCCCCGCTCCGCCATAGGCTTCCGGTACTTCAATGCCCATCAACCCTAATTGAAAAAACTGTTCGATAAGGCTGGATTCGAAGGTGCCCTTTTCATCCATATCCTTAGCCAAGGGCCGAAGCTTTTCCTCGGCAAACTGGCGGACATTGTCGCGAAACAGTACCTCATCGTCGCTCAAGGAAGTGAGGGGAGCAGGAGTGAACTCTAAAGCACTGTCCGGCATTGATGCCCCTAAAGAATGGTGCGAAAGATTTTAGCACCGCTAGGAGGTCAGATGGTTCGCACTTGAGCCGATGAACTTCCCCCGTGGACCAACTTTAAGGGGTCAGCTTTCAAGATGCGGCGGATTTGTGCACGCGCGTGGACCGACCATGGCCCAGTCGCATCCAGCTTGACATAACAACGCCAGTGCTGAAGCGCCTTGCGCGGCTCACGGACCTTTTCATAGGCTAAAGCTACGTTATAGTGCGCGTCCGCATAGGTCGGTGCAAGCTGCAGAGCTGTCAGATACGCCTGAATGGCCTCCTGAACCCGACCGGTTTCATCGAGCACGTTGCCCAGGTCAAAATGAGCGAGAGCATAGCGAGCATCGATTGCAAGCGCTTCGCGATAGTGGCCTTCCGCAGCCTTGTAATCCAGGCGGTTGTAATACAGGGTTCCTAGATTGATGTGAGCCGCGGCGTGCTGAGGATCGAGTTGAAGCACCTGTTCGTACATCGCCATCGCCTGCAATTGATTGCGAGGGTCTTCCTCTAGAGCTACTCCTCGCGCGAACAGCTCGGATATATTTGCCGAGACTTTCTCCCGGGGAGCCGAGGTGGTGGCACCTTTGCCGCTTGGCACGCTCGCAATGACACCTTCCTCCGGAGCAAAGTCCAGCATGAACTGCCCCGCGATCGGCTCGAGCAGCTTACCGCCATGGCGAAAGGCGATACGATGTGGGCTACTCATGGCTGTACTGGCTTCCAGTAGTGGGTTTTCCATCCCTGCGGCCTGCTTTCGCATGGCGGTGAGGGACTGCTGGATTTCGATCGGACGCATGCGTTGGGCACAGAGATCACGCACTTTCTTGACCTGCAGGAGGTCGAAGAATGTGTAGTTCTCGGCCGAGGCGACCAAGCCTGACTTTTCCCAGGCCACTAACTGCCGTGCCGTCAGGCGAAGAATTCGGAGCAAATCCTCTTTACTGTAGCGGTACACAATCGAAATGCTTCTCGGCACATTATCGAGA
>JAFAPG010000378.1 GCA_019247235.1 Acidobacteriota bacterium | reverse complement strand
TTTCTGCCCATCAGAATGTCTGCCCAATACTAAAGTAAACGTTAAATGGGCTGGCTTGTTTCGTGCCCACAAATTGGTAGGTTGCTGGATTTGCGGTCAGCTGAATCACCCCGGGATAGCTGGTCGGATTCAAGTTGTAGCCGAAATCAAAGCGAACCGGCCCCACCGGGGTCTTATAGCGTACCCCCACACCAATGGCGTGGGAGATGTAGTTGTAATTGCACAGCCCGGCTCCCATCCCGAGCTGGAACGAGGAATTCAGGGCTTGGGTGCAGAGCTGCTTATCCTGATGCCAGCGCAGGAGACTTTCCAGCATATGTCGCCCGTCGCTGAATACGTTGCCCATATCATGAAAGATGGCAAAGCTCATATTGTCCTCCACAAAGGGCAAGCTGGGCGGGGGAAAACGTACTTCGAAGTTATTCAAAAACAGAGCTGAGCCGCCGGTGGGAAACCCGGTGATAGGATCGCGAGGTCCTGCCTGATTCAATCCGAAGCCGCGATGCGAGTTGCCGCCTCCCATGAAGAAACGTTCCGGAAGGGGAATTAGGGTGCGATTGAGCGGCGTCTGGGCACCCGGCTGCACGATCACAGTATTGGCAAAGGCATTCTCGAGCCCCAGGCGCGTCGAGCGCGCAAAAACAAACTGCTTCGTGCTCTTGCTCTGCCGTCCAAAGGGATGATAAGTAGAGTTCTGTCCCAAAAAGCGGCTGAAATCAGCTTGCGATCCAAAATAGCTGGCCGCCACCCCAGCATCGACGGTAATGTAGTTGCCTCGCGTGGTTTCTAGATCACTGTCGCGGTGGTTGCGAATGTAGCCGAGAGCTGGCTCACCCACACGCACCGGCTGAGAAAGTAAGGGTATCTGCGCCGGGCTGATCTCGAGATTGCTGGCCTTGACCAGGCGATAATTAAAACGATAGTCCAATAAGGCCGAGGCCGAACCATCCCCTCTGCGGCTGATGACCTGCTCGGCTTGGGAGATGCCCTCCAGGCGCTGCGAAGTAAAGGTCGCTACATCCAAGGTGTGATCGAAGAATCCCGTGAAGGTGAGTTTTAGATTGGGATTGTTCAGCCAACGCGGGGCTTCGTAACTCAGCAAAGCTCGCTGTTGCAAGCGGCCTACTCGCGATTGCCAAGTAATGGTATGGTCGCGGCCGCCAAAATTCAGGCGAGTCACGTCGAACGATGCCAAAGGGCTCACCCCGGTCGTGCCCAGGGCACTTTTGCCGTTGATCGCCGGCTGGCCGGTTTGAAACTCAAAACCGCCGCCATAGTTGAAGGTATAGCGCCTGGTCTCGCGCACCTGCACCAAAACATTCTTGCGTGGCTCGGTGCCCTCCGGATTCTGTACCGCCGTATCCACTTGGCTGAAAATACCCAGGTCGTACAGTTTTTGTTGCGTACTCAAAAGATCCCCTTGGCTTAAAGGGTCTCCGGTTTTCATCTCCAGTTCGCGAGCAATCACGTACGGCCGAGTATATTCCCGTCCTGAAACCAGAACCCGGTCGACATAAGTGCGCTCGCCCTCATGAATGGTGAACACCACATCCATACGATGGTTCGCTGCCGGCTCAGCCGAGGCTTCAAAGGTTGCCTCCGGATAACCGTTATTGAAATAGAAATTCAAAACAATGTCGCGGTCCTGAGCCACGTTGAAGTCGGAAAACGGCTCGTTGGGCTGCGTGTTCAAAGGGGGTAAGGATTCTCTCCCCTGCGTGAGACTGCCGGCAATGCGGAATGAGCCCACCAGAGTTTGCGGACCTTCGCTAATGCGAATCATGATCGCCAGCTGATTCTTAACTCCGCGATAATCATCCTCGATGGTGAATTCTGTCCTCACCTCGGCAAAACCATTGGCCCGATACTTATTTTCGATATCGCGCAGGTCGCTTCTGACCAGGGCCTGACTGAAACGTCCATGAGGCAGAACCAGGCTGGATGCTTGCACTTGCATTCCGGTGCGCAACTCGTCGGCGCGAAAATATTGGTTGCCCGTAATCTCAACTTTTGCCACTCGGTGCTTTTGGCCGGGATCAATTTGGTAGAGCACCAGATTATGATTGGGGGCATTCTCCCGGTTCAGTTCGACGTTGGCATCGAAATATCCGTGTGACTCCATGTACGTCAGCAGATTGCGCTTGCCCTCGTTGAGCAGGTCGTCGTCGAGCGCGTTTTCCTCGTACACCGGGATAGTACGTCGTATCGTGCTCTTCCCCATGCGAAATCCCTCGACCCGAATCTCGACAATGGGCCCTTCGTCGACAACCACGGTGTAATCGATGGCGTTGACCTTCTCCCGATATTCGACAGCAGCGATTGTCACCTGAATCAACCAGCGATCTTGTTGCTGATATTTCTTGCGGATCTTGTCGATCGCCGTGGAGGTGGTTTGCGCCGACACCGTATCTTCGGGGTGGAGGTGGGCAATGTCTTCGATTTGGCCCTGGGAGAACAAACGATTGCCCTTGACCGTGATCATCCCAACATGGGCTGGGTCGCCAGAGTGTATGCGGAAGGTGATTTCAACCTGGTGAGTCTCTGAATTGTAGACCTCAGAATGCTCGACCTGGACTCGGTAAAAGCCGTTCTCCCGCAGGAGACGCCGAATGTTGTCCTCGGCAGAGTCGGTCTTGTCTCGACTGAGCAATTCCCCCAGCTGTAGCTTAGAGGCGTTGATGATCTGTGATTGTGTAGGGCGCGAAGGCGCCCCTTCCAATTTGATCGCCCCCACAAAATAATTTGGACTACTCGGAAACGTCAGTACCACCTGTCCTGGACCGGACAAGTCGCAATCCACCTCGAAATCGCGGAAGCGCCCAGTGGCAAAGATGGCTCGCTCGGCTTGTTGCAGCTTCTCGCGTTCCAGGGTCTCGCCTGGGTGGAGGCCGGATAGCTGGGAGAGCATCTGTTGGTCGGCGGTGCTCAGACCGGGGAAGCGGATGGCTTCGAGCTTCTGCCCGAAATCACAGGCCCCGGAGAGCGCTCGCTGATCGGTGCTCGGCTGGGCCAGCTTCGGGTCTTGGACATGCGACCACAGAGCAGTGGTGAGGAAAGCATGCACGACGACCAGCATCAGCA
>JAFAPG010000377.1 GCA_019247235.1 Acidobacteriota bacterium | reverse complement strand
CAGGTGCCGGATGGCCTCGCGTTCCTGGAAGACGTATAAATGCTGGCGGACCGAATCAAACGTCAGTCCCTTGCGACCGGCCATCATGTCTTCGAGAATCCCGTCGACCGGAAGGTCGTCAGCAAGTGTTGCCGTAATCTCCACCCGATTGCATGTCGAAAGGATCAAGGCTTCTTTCGCGCCACGGGCTTGCAATTCAAGCAGTGCGGTTGGAATTTCTTCGGAGCGAAACGCGAATCTCTCTCTCACGTGTACTGGCGCGGTTCGATGATTGATGCCTGCCAGAGCGAGCTTCATTGCAGGAAGAAGCTCCGCAACCCGAGGTGGGTGGCCCATGTGATGAGCGAACAGCAAAGAACACTTACGGCAAGCCACGCAATGCGCCGCCCCCGCCATCCCGCAGAGATGCGAAGGAAGATCATCGCGAGATAGAACGCCCAGGTAAAAAGAAAAAACGCAATCTTGGGATCTAGCACCCAGCGGGTCCCGCTCTCAATGGATGCCCATACAACGCCGGTGATTGTGCCGATTGTAATGAATACAAATCCGGCATTCATGAATTGCGTGATGAGACGATCCAGAGTCGCGAGCGGAGGCAGATTACCTGTACGGGAAACGAGGCTCTTCTGCTTGAGGCGGCGTTCCTGAAGCAGATAGTAAACGCTCGCCACAGCGGCGAGAATCAACGCGGCATATCCGATCAAAACCGTGGCGATATGAATCACTAGCCAGATGTTGCGGATTTGCGGGCTCGCCCAAGGCGATATAGGGAACTCTGTAACGCCGATCAGAGTCATGAAAAAGACCAGAGGAAAAATGCAGACTCCGAACACGTCCACCCGGTAGTAGCTGTAGGCCACCAAGAAGAGCGCAGCAATCAAGAACGCGCAAATAGAACAGGTCTCATAAAAGTTGTTGATGGGTAAGTGACCGGTTTCGACCCGCAGCTCAACAATCGAGACGAGATGGAAAACAGCACCGGCAGCAAACGCCAGAAGCGCTGGGGTAAACAGTGCTGAGGTTTTCTTGAAAAGAAAAGTAAGGGCGTACAGCAGGCCGCAGAAATACAAGGCCGCAGCCGTGCGCAGCCAGACTACGCTCATAAGCGGGGCTCTTCTTCAGTATAGGTGCCGGTTGGACCAATACCTCTACCCAACTTGCGGCCGTATTTTGTCGCAAATGTTAAAAATATGCGACAACTTCTCTGCAATAGGCGCTTGCCGGAACGGATGCCTGTAGCCCATCATCGAACAGGTGTGCGGTGGTGCATTCACACCACTGGATCCCTAAACACATGAAGGGAGTTTAAAGAAAGTTCATGAGCGACGCTGTGAGTGGGAAACGGGCACTAATTACAGGCGCTTCCAAAGGGATCGGATTCGCAATCGCGAAAGCGCTTTTGTCTGCAGGCGCGAAGGCAGTAATCTGCGGGCGGGATAAGGGTACGCTGGACCGCGCTGTCCAAAACCTTAATGAGGATAACGGGCAGGCTCACGTCGCGGGGACGAGGGCCGATGTTAGCCGTCCAGAAGATATAACGCGGCTATTCGAGTTTGCAGACCGGGAACTTGGGGGACTCGACATCCTGGTCAACAACGCGGGCGTGGGGAGATTTCGTGCGGCGGGTGAGCTGAGCGTTGAGGAATGGAACGAGGTGATCGGGACGAATCTGTCGGGCGCATTCTATTGCACCCGGGCAGCGTTGGAGCGCTTCGCAAACTCCCGCGGCGGCTCGATTATCAATATCAGCAGCCTAGCTGGCAAGAACCCCTTCGCGGGCGGAGCTGCATATAACGCATCAAAATTTGGCTTAAACGGGCTGAGTGAGGCGACCATGCTCGACCACAGGTCCGACAACGTCCGTGTGAGCTACATCATGCCAGGCAGTGTCGACACTGAATTTTCTGGTACTCCGAAAGAGAGTTCAGGGTGGAAGATCGCACCCGAAGATATAGCGGAAATCGTACTTACTATTCTGCGGATGCCACAAAGAACGTTGATTAGTCGAGTTGAAGTGAGACCTTCCCGGCCTCAGAGGAACTAATCAGAAAAACCTTAAAAGAAAAGGTTGAAACGGTCTTAATGAAGCAGGTGGTTCAGACGATAAGAGGGTTAGGAGCAAGCGTATTGGCGTTTGGCACACGGCTTGCTCCAGATTGGTTGAAATCCAGTCACAAAGTGGCCCGGGAATCCGGACTGGCTCCGCACAGACCGGGCACCGAGACCTTGGATGGTGGGGAGGAATAATAGTTATGAGCCGGCTGCGAAAAGTTCTCGATCCGAGCAAGACAGGTAAGGACGCCGAGTCCCTGGAAAAGACGCTGCTGAAACTCGTTGTTGGGCAGGATGAAGCGATCGAGCAGATCGTAAACATCTACCAAATGCACGTCACAGGTCTGACCGCTCCCGGTCGCCCGGTGGGAAACTTCCTGTTCTTGGGGCCAACAGGGTCAGGGAAAACCCGTACCGTCGAGGCAACGGCGGAAGCTCTGGTGCACAATCCGCGGGCGGTAATCAAGATTGATTGTGCCGAGTTCCAGCACAGCCATGAAATTGCGAAGCTGATAGGTTCGCCTCCCGGATACCTAGGGCATCGCGAAACCCATCCTCTTCTAAGCCAGGAAGTAATCAACCAGCACCACACGGATACTGTGAAGCTAAGCTTTATCCTTTTCGATGAGATTGAGAAGGCAAGCGATGCTTTGTGGAATCTTCTGCTCGGAATTCTTGATAAAGCTACTCTCACACTTGGCGACAACCGTAAAGTCGATTTCTCGCGGGCTCTGATCTTTATGACCAGCAATCTGGGCGCAAGCGAGATGAGCGCTCTGATTGCCCCCAAACTCGG
>JAFAPG010000030.1 GCA_019247235.1 Acidobacteriota bacterium | reverse complement strand
AAATTGAAGCCCGGTGATCAGCAGCAGCGCGAGATATACGGCGAATTGTTTCTTGATTCCGGCTCTTTGTCTGGTCGCCACAGTTACCTCTCTCTTGGCACGGCTATCGTGCAACATTCATCAGATAAACGGCGGGAACGATAAATAGCCATGCCAGGGTCACAAACTGCCAATAGATGTTCATGATTTCGAGGTCATCGGAGTTATACCGGCCTCCTCGATAGCGGAGCCCGACGATGAGCAGAGCGGCCGACCCCAGCGCCATGTGAAGCAGACTGAATCCGGTGATGACATAATAGGCGGCGCCGAAAGCCGCGGGTCCCCACGGATTGTGTAACAATCCCATGCCGCGCGCGCCCATTTCGAGCCACTCGCGAATGTGAAGCACAGAGAAGAGGACGCCGCCCGCTCCGGTAAGCATAGTCCAGCGAAAAGCCAGCAGCTTATCTCCTTCGTGTGCCGCTTCAACGGCAATCGACAGGGCGAGGCATGTGGTCAGGATGATGACGGTCATAATGCCGACACCGGTCAGGCCATGAAAGGGACGGGGCCAGTCGGGTGTGGCATTGCGCAGAAAGCCGTAAGCCGCCAAACAGGCGGCGAGTGTCATCACGTCTGCCATGATGAACAGCCACATCGCCAGCTTCTTCGAAGGAATCGCGAATGGTGACTGCTCGAAGATCTGGTGCGCGTGGGGCTCGATCGCACCGTGACTTACAGTATTATTCACAGAAGTTGAGACCTCATAACCTTATCCACAGAAGCCACAGCAGATATACCCAAAGGACCGCCATGAAGTGCCAGTAATAGGAAAAGCTCTCGAGCGTACTGCGTCGCAGCGTCATCCGGTTCAGTTTCAGAATCACGCGGCTCAACCCGGTGAGCCCTCCCAGGACATGGATTGCATGAATGGCCGTCAACAAGTAGAAGAAGGAACTGTTCGGATTCGTAGCAAGGTAATACCCTTCAGAGCGCAATTCAAGCCACGCCGCGTATTGACCAGCCACAAAGATCAACCCGAGAGACAGGGTCACGTAGAGCCACAGAAGCGGCCTTTCGTCGGCAGTTTCCTGCCTGCCCATGAAAAGCGCAATCCGTCGCCGCGCCAGCTCGAGCGTCACACTGCTGGCCAGCAGAATCAAGGTGTTGAGAAACAGAATCGGCGGCAGAGCCAAATGTTCCCAGTCCATGGCTGCTCCCTGGCGGACAACCAGAGCGCTAGTGAACGCAGCGAACATCATGGCAATGCCCGCCAGCAGTACCCAGATTCCGGTCTTTGACGGGGCGGGCGAAAATTCCTGGACGCCGGGCAGATTTCGCTCCGTTGGGCCCGCATATCTGCCGCCGCCGTTGCCGGTATTGCTGCTCCCTAAACGGCGCTCCCCGCTCGCAGCGCGTTTTGGTTGTTCCTGGACCGTGGTGGCCATAAGAGTTGAATCACTCCGTGAAGCAATTGAAATCAGTGCTAGGGTTCATCATGTGCGCTCTTCACCTGCTCCGGCGAATCCTGGAGCACATAGTCGCCGGTCGAACTCTGAACCCCATATTGATAGGGATCGTGATAAACCACCATCTGCCGGCCCCCGAAGTTGTCGAAGGGCGGAGGTGAGGAAGTCGACCGCTCGAGGGAAGTTGCTTCCCAGGGATTATCGGGCGCCAGCGCTCCCCGGAAGCGGCTGTAAACCAGGTTGAAAAGAAAGATGAATTGGACGGCACCGGTCAGCAGTGCCGCTATGGTGACAAACTTGTGCACCCCAATCAGGGGTTGCATGTAGTCGACTACAAATGCCTGGTAACGACGTACGTTTCCCGCCAGCCCGAGATAATGGAATGGCATGAAGATGCAATACACTCCGACGAAGGTAAGCCAGAAGTGGATCTTGCCAAGGGTCTCATTCATCATGCGACCCCACATTTTGGGAAACCAGAAATATGTACCCGAGAAGATGCCGAAAATGGCGGCTATGGCCATCGTGAAGTGGAAGTGCGCCACCACGAAATAGGTGGCGTGCAGCAAGATCTGAATCGAGGGCTGTGCCAGGAAGAAGCCGCTCACGCCGCCGGTGATAAATAAGGAAATAAACCCCAGCGCAAACAAAGAAGCGGAGTTGAGCCGCATGCGCGCCCCATATAAGCTGCCAATCCAGATCAGGACAATGATCGTGGAGGGAATGGTGATCAGCAGCGTGGGAAAGGAAAATCCGAGCGCCGAGACCGGGTTCATCCCGCTGACGAACATATGATGCCCGTAGACCATATAGCTGAGAATGGCTAATGCAGCCATGCAGTAGACCAGCACTCGATGGCTCAGCATGGGTTTGCGCATGTTGGTGATAAGCACATGGGTGACGATTCCCATGCCGGGAACAATCGCGATGTAAACCTCTGGATGGCCGAAGAACCAGAACAGGTGTTGCCAGAGAAGCGTTGATCCTCCGGAATGGGGTTGCATCTGGTCGTTGATCACCAGATTCGAGGGGACGAAAAAGCTGGTGCCGCCCACGTGATCGAGGATGAGCATGATGCAAGCGGGCATGAGCACGGAAAATGCCGTCAACCCCATACAGGAGGTTATGAACCATGCCCACGTCGGCATGGGCAGGCGCCAAAAGCTCATTCCGCGGCAGCGCAGGTCGAGCACATTGGGGATAAAGTTCAGCGCCCCCAGCAGCTGGCCCACGCAGAAGATCGCTATCGAGAGCGCCCACAGGATCACGCCCGTACCCTGGCCGGGGCCGGAGACCGGTCCGACCGCACTCAAGGGTGCATACTGGGTCCAACCGCCGAGCGTCGGGCCATCGCCGACGAAAAAAGAGGAGACCATGACGCAGAAAGCCACGAACGTGGTCCAGAACGACATCATGTTGAAGTGGGGAAAGGGCATATCCTCGGCGCCGGTATGGATAGGCAGGAAAAAATTCCCAAACGCTGCAAACGGAGCCGTGGTGAGCACAAAAAAGACCATGAAGGTCGCGTGCATGGTCATTAATTGCAGGTAATACTCAGGCGTCATGACGTCGCCGGGGGCGCCGTTGGGCGACAGCAAATGCAGTCCCGGAATGTGGGCGTTCGTCCATCCAAGGTGGATACGCATCAACCAGGAAAGCCCCATCCCAATCAGGACTGCTACCAGGGCCAAGCCGTAATATTGCTTGCCGATGACTTTATGGTCCAGGCTGAAAATGTGCTTCCGGATCAGGCTGGTAGGAGGTCCATGGTGCGCGGCCGACGCAGGTGCTGAAACATCGTGCATTTGCTCACCTCAAACTTCTTCCCCACCACCCTGCAGGGCTTCACTCATTGCAGGGCGGCTTGCTGCTTTAACCATTTTTCGAAATCGTCCGGCGACAATACATCGAGGTAGGCCTTCATGTTGTAATGCCCCAGGCCGCAAAGCTGGCTGCACACAATTTCATATTTTCCGGTCTTGGTTGCCGTGAAATGAAGCTGGAGATCCAGTCCAGGCACAAAGTCCTGATGAATCCGCAACGCAGGGACAAAGAAAGAGTGGCTCACGTCTTTCGAATGCATGAGCAGGCGAATTTCGCGGTTTACGGGAATGGCCATGGACGCGGTGACAATGTCATCTTTGGCATCCTGGTCGTGGGCCGGATCTAAGCCAAAGAAGTTCTGATTGGCCTCGCTGATGAGATCCGGGTGAAGCGGGCCGAATTTTCCATCCGGGCCGGCATAGCGGAAATAAAACGCGAACTGCCCCGCCTGAACTTGCACCGGCAGGGCGTCGGCGCCCGCCTGAGTGAAATACATGCTGGCCCAGGATTTGATCCCGAATACGCCGAGCGCCATGACTTCCACGCCCACCAGAATAAAGGCGGCGATGACGACTCCGTTTGCTCCGCCAGGAAATGACTTTGCCTCAATCACCAGGGTAGGCGCCTTGTCGAGCTTGGCGCTGGCGCGCGATGCCGGAGGAACGGAAAACTTCCAAATAAACCAGGCCAGGATGAACTGCGATGCCAGCAATGAGATGCCTGCTTCGAT
>JAFAPG010000024.1 GCA_019247235.1 Acidobacteriota bacterium | reverse complement strand
CCGAATGCGGCAGCAACTTGAAGCTTAAATGTCATACCACCACTTTTCGAGGATGGCTGTCTGGTTTCAATCTGAGTTCACGATTCGGCTCTGCTGCCCGGCCGTGCACGCAAAATCACGCCAAGCGGCGCTTGGCGAAGAGACGCTGGAGTCTTTCGGGGGGAGGGCGGTGGTCAATCCTGGCTTTTTCCCGTGGCGGGGGCAATAGGCCAAATGCCGTCTGGCTGTTTAACGCCCACCCGCCGGGGAGCAACCAACACAATCAACGTCTTCCTCAATGCCGCAGCGCTTCACCGCTTTTAAGTCAACCAGTCTCCGTGCGATAGCAAACACCTGCAGGACGGTTTGAATTGAGACGAGAACCCATCGGGAAATGACACCAAAGTCCTGATGGTGCCTCGACTTCTCCGCGGATTCGTGAAGGCCTTCGTTGTCAGACCGAAGTTCTAGAGAAGCACGGGGGGAGGGACGCGCGCTTTTACCTCTGTAGCCAATGGTTTACGAAACTTGCGGGCATGTCGTTGACTTTCGGCAAATAGCGAGGTTTCTCACCCTTTTGACGGATCCGCAGGTTGCTTGGCTCTCCAGGAGAGCGCGATCTGGGCGGGCCAACCATCGGTCAGGTTAGGGATGACGCCTGTGCAAGGGGACCCTGAAGCTCAAACCCCGGAAAGGGTCCGAGAAGGCGGGTGTGGGTGGCGCGAAGCCTTTGAACAGGTGCATTCAGCCCCGCGCGGACGAGATACTCCGGACCGAACCCAGGCGCGACCCGCGATTAATCCAATTGGGCTGCGGCGTGCACCTGGATCTTGGGTTTGCTTTCCTCGGGCAGCTCGAGACGGACTTCGCACAACTCAGCCACGAGATTTCCCGCCCAGCGATAGATATTTTGTTCTTTTACTGCCTTGCGGAGTCGACGCATGCGGGCGGCACGCTCCTCGGGGGACATTTCAAGCGCATGGCAGATGGCGTCGGCCGTCGATTCAATGTCGTAGGGATTGACCAGGACGGAATCGAGCAGTTCGCGAGCGGCTCCGGTGAAGCGACTGAGAATGAGAACTCCCTGTTCGTCATGTCGGGCTGCGATGAATTCTTTCGCCACCAGGTTCATGCCATCGTGCAAGGCGGTAACCATGCACAAGTCCGCCGCCCGATAGTAGCGCAAGATTTCCCGATGGCTGAAATGGCGCTTTAAAAAAACGATAGGTTTCCAGCCACTGGACTGGAAGCGCCAATTGATCCGCTCGGCTTCTGCTTCCACGTCCGCCAGTAAGTCGTGATAACGCTTGATATGCGTGCGACTGGGAGCGCCGATCTGCGCAAAAACGAACTTGCCTTGGTAGCCGGGATGTTTCTCCAGCATGCGCTCAATGGCCAGAAATCGTTCCAAGATTCCTTTGGTGTAATCCACTCGGTCGACGCCTACCCCGACAAAAAGCGCATCTACCCCCAGCTCGCGCAGCAGCGCCGCGCGTTCCAAGTAGGCGGAGTCCTGCTCCGGTTTGACTTCCGGAGTTTCAGGAAAGTCTACGCTGATGGGAAATGGTTTGACGATTGTGCGATGGCCCTCGCGATTAATGGCGAAATGTTCCCAATCAATGCGGCACTCCAGCGTACGATCGACCGTCTGCAAGAAATTGGTGCAATGCGATTGAATATGGAACCCAATTACGTCCGCGCCCAATAGTCCATCCAGTAATTCGCGCTGCCAGGGGCAAATGCCGAAACTCTCGGAATTGGGCCAGGGTATATGCCAAAAAATGGCTACCCGCGCATCGGGACGCTTGCGCTTGATAAGTCGGGGCAGCAAAGCAAAATGATAGTCCTGCACCAGCAGCATAGGCTCCTCGGTGCCGTGCATTTCTTCGAGCACCGCCCGCGCAAACTTAATATTGGCTTCGCGGTAATGCTGCCAGTCCGCGGCGCGAAAGATGGGCCGGGTGTGCGCGATGTGGCAAAGCGGCCACAGGCCTTCGTTGGCAAAACCGTAGTAGTAGCCCTCTTCTTCCTCTTTGGTAAGCCAGACCCGGCGCAGCGTGTATTTTGGTTCTTCGGGAGGCACGGGCAGACGATCGTGGCTATCCACGGTGTCGCGGTCAGCATCCCCGCTACCATGGGCGATCCAGGTACCGTCGCAGGCGCGCAACACGGGTTCGAGGGCGGTGACCAGTCCGCTTGCAGGCACGACACATTCAATCGATTTGCCGCTCCTCACGTGGCTGTAGGGTTCGCGATTGGACACGATCAATAGCCGACTATTTCCCAATTTGCTTCGTACGTGTACTGCTAAACGGTCCGAGGTCCACGATGACTCTCCCGCTTGACGTAGCTGCGCCTCTTTTTCGGCCGCCGAACGAGCTGCCGTCAGGCTCTCCGCAATACTTGTCATCTCTCGCGCCAAGGGACGCAGCAAGTCAAAGTCGGGCATGGTAATCGAGGCGCTTCCCACTTTTCCCGCTCTCAGAGCACGCAGCCACTGCGATGCCCGTGCGATCGGACCGGCGATGCTCCAACGCACAATCAGGACGGTGATGAGCACGATAAGCAACACCTGCACCAACACGCGCAAGAAGGTCTCGCGCCAGAGCCTTGCGGTTTGTGCCTGGATGTAGCTGGCCTCGTGAACGATGGCCAATACCGCACGGCCTTGGTGCGTCGTCTCCGTCAGGGGCAGGGCATAAATGTGCAGCGCGGCCTTTCCCTCACGAACGAAAGCGCTTTGGGTTTGGTTGCTAGCGATGGCCTGCGCGATTACCCCCGGCCGCGCTTGCATGAGCTGTGTCAGACCCGACGACTGGGCGATGGGTTCTAGTTTTTCGTTGAAGATCGCGACCCCGGCCAGACGCTCGCGATTGCTGAACCGGTCGACGATAACTTGAAGCTTCTTGAGCGAGCCACTCTCAAGATAGGGTTCGACGTTACCCGCAAGGCTGTCCGCCAAAACCGCTGCTCGTCGCTCCAGATCGTTGCGCAGACTTCGGCGCTCGCCGCGAACCTGGTTATAGGCGGAGAAAAGGGAAACCAACGTGACCGCAAAGATCAGCGATAAGATCAGCCTGACACTAAGTAAGCGCATCGTCTTTCCACAGCCGGGGCTTAGGACTGCGATCCCAGCCCGGCTGAACGGTTCTCGCCTGAGATGCTATTTTA
>JAFAPG010000344.1 GCA_019247235.1 Acidobacteriota bacterium | reverse complement strand
TACGATCACCGACATGGCAAAGGCGCTTGAAACTATGACCGCCAAAGGCGCGTTGCAGGATTCGTCCATCCTCGGTGCGGTCAAACAGCGCTCCCCATTGCTCCAGTTCACGCACGCGGTCGCTGGCCTCTTGGGCATGGATCTGTGCCATACGCCAGCTGTTTAGATATTTGCCGCCGCGCATGGTATCGCGGAAATGGGCACGCCAATCATCGGCTGCGTCCACATTGGCCATGGCCGCGGCGATGCCTCCTTCCGCCATGACGGTATGCGCTTTACCCAGCAGCGATTTTGAAACTAGGCCAACGTTCACTCCCTGGGACAAGGCTTCAATGGCCGCGCGAAGACCAGCGCCGCCAGCGCCGACCACCAATACATCATGCTCGTGAGTTTCGTACGGAGGATTCACAGAAGTCGAAGGTCCCTTATGGCGCCGCTCGATACCAAACGTACATAGAAGTCGGCCAAACCGACCGAAAACAAACTCAACCAGGCAAATAACATGTGATGTTCGTTTAGAAAACTCAAGCTACGCCAGGTGGTATGACGGGCCTTGCCCAATCGTGTGCAGGAAAAACAATCGAGTTTGCCCCCGAGAAGATGGCGCAGGGAGTGGCAGGAACAAAAATACAAGGTCAATAGGCTGACGTTTGCCAACAGTACCAGGGTACCCACACCGATGCCAAAGCGGTCGCCGAAAACAAAGCCCTCAAATGCGTCGTGCCACAGAAAAGCTAGGAAGATAATGGCCAGATACATAAAGTAGCGATGTACATTTTGCAGAATGAAAGGGAAGCGCGTCTCGCCACAATAATTACGTTTCCGTTCGCCTACTGCGCAAGCAGGCGGGTCGAGAAAGAAGGCACGATAATAAGCTTTCCGGTAGTAATAACAGGTAGCACGAAAGCCGAGCGGGCCGGCTAAAATCAACAGCGCCGGTGAATACGGCCAATAACGGTGATGAATATCAAGCAATGGAGAGTAAAACGGTGACAAGTAAGGCGCTGCCCAAAAATAGGCGCCCTCAAAAGCTCGCCAGGTAGCGTATATCGTGAATGCGCCCAGCCCAAGCACCACCGGGGCGATCTGGGTCCACCAAGAGCCGGTGCGCACGGCATCATGCATAGTCTGAGAAGCAGAGGCCATGAGTTCTCCGCCCGCCAGCCAACCAGCTTGGCCGGCGGAACAGGAATTATAGTGCCGCGAGCACAAAAAGCAAGAACGTGGCCTAGACTCTGCACGCGTTGCTCGGCCGCCAGCAAGGTCAATCTCAGATCCGCGCGGGACGTCGTCCGTCCTGCGACCCACACCAGAGCACGCACTTCAATTGTGAGCGACTAGCGTTTTCCGAGAGCCATGATGATAAGAGCAATCGGCAGGTAGATGACCGAGGCGCGAAGAAGAGCTCGGGCAAGAGCTCTCGAGGCGGACGTCGCCACCTGCACCGAATGGTATAGAAGAAAAGCCCCTGCAGCGAGCATGAATCCGACGTAGAGCCAGGCGCCGGGTTTGATGGTCGCGGCGGTGGTGGTCATAATCAAGGCTAGGGTGAAGATGACGATCTCGGTACGGGTAAAGCGGGCGTCCAGATCAAAGCGCGGCAGCATGCAATAACCAGCTCGTTCGTAGTCCTCGCGATACATCAATGCAATAGCCAAGAAATGAGGAAATTGCCAGAGAAATAACACCGCGAATAGCAGCATAGCCTGGCGATCAACCGTGCCGCAGGCCGCGGACCAGCCAATCAGAGTGGGCATGGCCCCGGGAAAAGCTCCGAGTAGGGTACAAAGCGCGGTGTAGCGCTTAAGAGGGGTGTAGATCAATAGATAGCTAAGCAAGGTCGAAATGGCGAGCACCGAGGAGAGCCGGTTCACCATCCATAGTAGATAGAGGCCTCCGGCAACGCTGAGCAATGTGCCAAATGCGAAAGCCTGGCGTGAACTGATTCGACCGGCGGGTAAGGGCCGCGTCGCCGTACGCCGCATTTGTCCGTCCCAGACCTTTTCCATCCACTGGTTTAGAGTGGCGGTGCCACTGGCTACCAGCAAGGTGCCAATCAGCGTATGCAACCAGCCGGAACTGTGAAATTTGCCAGGCGAGCCCAGATAATAGCCGGCGGATGCCGTTAGCAAAATCAGCAGGTTGACCTCGGGTTTGGTCAGAACGAGGTAGTCGCGTAATTTCGAGAGTAATGGCGTGATCTGAATTTCAGTTGGCTCAGTCCTCAAAGTACTTGCCTGATCAGACAATTATGTCTCCCCTGGGCGGCACCTGGCCGCGATTCACTCCCCCGGGCCAGCCCTAGTTCCTAAGCTCGTAAACAATGGAGAATCACGCTAAACGAAGCTCATGTGGCGCGAGGATGCTAGGCAATGTCGCGCCCTTTTCGCTGCCTGCGCTGACTACGGTGGGCAGGGCAACAGGTGATAGTAGGCTTCGGACCGCCCACTTGCCAAGTGCCGATTCTTGCCATACAGCTCGGCCCTCACCCGCCGCCGCTGAGCCTGGTTGTAAAGCGGGCGAGCCTTAGCTGGGGAGCTGGTTCTAGGGTTTTTTCGGTGACTCGCTGCTCCCCGCGGCAGCTGCTTTCAGTTCACCAATGGCCGAGAGCAAAGCCTCGACCGAAGTACTGTCCAGCTCATAAAGCGCCGGCTCATTCTCTCGCTTGGCAATGTAATGATTAGCGGACTTGGCGATTTCGACCTTATCCGTGCGCTTGCCATCGTCGAAGCTAACCGTGAGGTCCAGGGTCGGAGTGGAAAAACCGGAATCGACGAACTTCGTGGCGGCTAGGTCACGAAGCTTCGTGACCAGGGACTCGACCGACGGAGAGTCCATTTTCTTGCCATTTGACCACCAGTCGTCGCCACTGCTGCCGCGAGATAAAAAATACGCTTTGCCGG
>JAFAPG010000334.1 GCA_019247235.1 Acidobacteriota bacterium | reverse complement strand
TATGAACACCGCCGCTTAGGAAGTAATCTCAGAGGCAAGGCCGCAAAGCCGTTGGCGGAGTTGTGTCCGAAACAAGTCGCACGGACATTCCATCAGTCGCTCGAGAAAGAAAAACCGCATCAATAGGAGTCACGACAGCGAGTTCTGTGCCCCTGACGCGCCGCAATTGACGATCAGCCTGCTTCCTGCAAGCTGCGCACGTCCCTACACGTGATATTCTCGTTCGTTCTCCCCCTATTACAGGAATAGGTTTCGCGGTATGACTACTCAAGGCAAGAGCGAGTCCGCTCACCATGTACTCGTAAATCTTAATGTGACTGGTGGGTTCTTGGCGGGCGCACAATTGGAGTTCGCTGATGGCCTGAATTGTTTCATCGGGGGACGGGGGGCTGGGAAGACAAGTGCCCTTGAGTTTCTTCGCTTCGGTCTCGGGCTGATGCCAGACCCAAAGGTGAATTCGCAGCGGCATCGGGCAACCGATGCTTTGGTCAAAGCGAATCTCGGAAACGGGCGGCTCAACATCGAACTACGCACGAAAACGGATATGCGTTACACGGCCGGCCGAAGCGCTCACGAAAATGTCCAAGTTCTCAATGAAGTAGGTGTGGCCGTTCCGATCTCGCTCGATCGGGACCAAATATTCAGCGCAGACGTTTTCAGCCAGAATGAGATTGAGGACATTGCATCTAGTCCCGGGGCGCAGCTGGAGCTCCTTGATCGTTTCCAAGAACGCGAGACGATCGCAATTGTGCGTGAATTGGAGCAGTTGCAACGCCAGCTCGATCAATCGAGTGTGGATCTCCGTCGCGTCGATGAAGAAATCGAGGACGCTCGCATTCAGGCTTCGGAGTTGTCCGTCCTTCAGGAAAAGCTCAAGGGTCTCGCTGAAGCAACCGGTCCGGATGCTGCTCGAATCAATGAGGCGCATGCAGCCAAGGGCTTGCGCGCACTGGAACAAAAAGTGCCAGAAATAATAGTTAGCGCTTTGCAAAAGCTGGTGCGAGAACTTCGCTCAAGTGAGTCTGCGTTCCGCGCCAGCGCCGAGGCTCAACTGGATAGCCAAATTCGACAAGGCGATAATCGAGAAGTCTTTAATGCCATTCAGCACGACCTTGAAGCTTTTGCGCGCCACTTGGGGGCATCGGTCGAGTCTCTCGAGAGTGATGCTCGAACAGTTGAGGAACGCGTTAGAACGCATGCAGCTGTACTTGCTGAGCGTCATGCCACTCAAGAGGCCGAGTATCGAACTATCATTGCGACGTCAGAGGAACAAGGCGAACGTGTGGCCGAGCGGCTCGCGCTCCAAAATGCACTTGCGAACGCGCAGTCTGGCGCTAATGAAGAAATGGCCAAGCAACAACATCGCCAAGGCATGGTAAAGATTCGTGCAGAGCTCCTCAAGCGCGTTTCGGAATTGAGAGATCAACGCTTCGCACTGAGAAAGCAGATCGCGGCACGCCTGTCCAATCAATTCCCCAGCATTCGCGTCACAGTGACCCAGGCAGCCGATTTGGACGACTATCAAGGACTTGTCACTGAAGCTCTCAAAGGTTCAGGCGTTAAACAGGGAGCAGCAGCAGAACGACTGTGCTCTGCACTATTGCCAAACGAGTTGGCCGACGTGGTCGCAAAGAGCGACATCAATACGCTCATCCAGCGGTCAGGATTCGACGAGGACCGCTCTAAGAAAATCCTGAGCGCATTGGGTACCGCGGGAATTCACTACCGGATAGAGACCGTAGCGCTGGAGGATCGGCCGTGCATCGAACTGCTCGACGGCGATACTTTCAAGCAATCGACGCACCTCTCCACGGGGCAAAGATGCACGACGATCTTGCCAATCTTGCTGACTCAAAGCGAACGCCCCCTGTTGATCGATCAGCCTGAAGACAATCTTGACAATGCTTTCGTTTACGACACGATCGTTCGCGCACTTCGAACAATCAAAGGCAGCCGTCAGGTAATCTTTGTGACGCATAATCCAAACATACCGGTGCTGGGTGAAGCCGAACGAGTTTTTGTGTTCTCGTCTGACGGCCAACACTCGACGCTTAAACAGATTGGAACAGTCGATGAATGCAGAGAGCATATCGAGACAATTCTTGAAGGCGGGCGTGAGGCATTTCTGCTAAGAAAGAAGCGATATGGCCACTGAGGAAATGCTGTCAGAGCGGGATTTGCTGGCCGCGCTCGACTCACCAGATTGGCCCGTCGCACTTCGAGCGGTCGCTGTTGCGGACAAACTCATAAGGGGCTGTATCGTCGGCGATCCAGGAATCGAAAAGGTTGTCGCAAAACTCGTCACGCTTGCGAATCACTCGAAATGGGAAATTCGTAGGGCGGTTGCAAATGCCGCCGCAAACACTCCTCATCCATCATTCGAGGCAGTCTTAGCTAAGCTCATTCTAGATGACAATAGCCGAGTTCGGCAGGCTGCGGAACACGCAGCCCTTCGACGCCGTGACTCTCGCCATGCAAGCACGCTAGGCAAGCAACACGAAGATCGAATCAATTCCATCCTGGACGATATCGAAGCTCGTTTCGGCGTTAGAGGGCGGGATGCTGTGAAACGCGCGTCAGAACAAATTGCTAACACGTTCGCTCGCGAATTGTACCATGAGATCATCAAACTCCTGTCACCGCTTGCCGCGTCAGCCGACCGTTTACGGGCGCAGCTTTCGAGTACCAATACGCCAGCCAACGTCCTTGCAGCCGAAGCAGAACGGATTCGCCGGCGTGTCGCGCAGCTCAGTGCCATATTGAATGCGATGCGCGCCTATACCGCACAACCGGTACTCGACTACCAGCCAGAAGTTCTGCGAGAGGTTATTGAAGAGGGAGTCAGCTTAGCGCTTGAAAGCGATCCGGACAAATCGCCAAGGCCATCGGTCGAGATTAAAGGGCCGCTCAACGTCATTGTTGATATCGCCCGGGCGCGACTGGTTCAGGCTCTTACGAACGTGTTGCTAAATGCGATTGAATCGTATCAAGATGCCCATTCGCTGAAGCCAATTGAAGTGAGCGCTGATCTTCAGGGGGCGCTCGTTACAATAACCGTGAAAGACTCCGGATGTGGTATGTCCGGCGAAGCGCAACGAGACGCACTCACTCTGTTCGCGACCAATAAGCCAAATGGCACTGGCTTCGGCTTACCGCTCGCAACCAAGATTATCGAGTCCGAACATGGAGGTCGGCTCAGCATCGAAAGCGTGAAGGGGCTCGGAACGATCGTTCGAATGACCATCCCTCAGCATCGCCAAGTTGATTCTGCATGAAAGAACAGCACATCGCGCTCATTGTCGAGGACGACAGGGAAATAGCGGAAGAGCTCGTCGAGATTGTGTCCTCGCTCGACTGTGACGCTGTTGTTACAGACAATCGCGAAGATGCGTTAGCTAAGCTCCAGAATGAGTCTTTCTGCTTAATCCTGCTGGATTTGCAGATAAAAAAGGCGGTGGACTCGCTGAAAGGTCATGTCGAATACGGCAAGGCACTTCTGCGCAATATTCGCGAGAAGCACCACGATCATAACGGAACGGCCTTTTGCTTGCCCGTAATTATCGTCAGTGGATTTGCGCGGGAGCGTGACGAAGCTGTCGACGTCATGAAGGATGGCGCGAGTCTGGTTGTTCACAAACCGTTCGACAGTCGACAGGTTTCGGAAGGGTTACGGCAGGCCTTCGAAGACAGTGGCCGTAAAACGCACGATCAGTGTCGTGAACCACCACAAGCACAAAGTCCAAATCTGAAAGACGGGATTGTGATCGCGATTCCTGGCGACCGAATTGGGCGCCGAACCCGCGTAGCAATCGGAAGTAAAACACTAGAACTTCCTGATTTCGCACTGAAGGTCCTCTTGCACCTCATGGTGGCTCAACGAAGGGGAGAACCGGTTAACAAGCGCGACATGGGTGCGACAGATGATCAGGGCTTCAAGGGTATTTCCGTCTTGCGCAATGAACTCAAGCCAATCTTGAGAAGCGTAGACATCGTTAAGAACCACTACCACGGCAACTACAGCTTCATGCCAGGTGTCACTATTGGCGATTGTGTTATCGACAAGCTGCTGGAGATAGGCGACAAAACAATATCAGACCTCGCCAAAGTACTTCAAAATCAAGCGCTTGGCCCCACCCAAAAGTCTGAACGAAACTCTGGAGAGTTTCCGACACACCGCCGCCGTCACTAAGAATAGCCAAAACATTTAAAGTCCTGCCAGCTGCCACTCTTGTTGGCGCTGTGTCAACAAGACGACGAAAGCGCCTTTGTTTTGCTCTGTCGACTGAAGGTGCTCAATCGAGAGTTAAGGGGAAGGCTGAATGCCTAAATGGGCGGACTATGGAATTTCTGCGGTGCGTTTCAATAATGCACACACACATATCGATCGTGTCAGGGTGCACCCGGACAATGGCGAAACCATTGGTACTGGGTCTGAGTACGCCCGGGCCGATATTGTTAACTCGATCAAGAGCGGCACGACACTCGTCACAATATTCAAGGGCAATAACGGCAACTGGAATAAGGGACAACCCGTCTACATCGTCAAGGTCAATGGGACCGAGTACATCAAGACTGTCGATAATGGTAAGGCAGTCGACAACTTGGACAATTTGCCCGAGTTCTGACTGGCTGTTTGGGCCAGACGCATCCCCCGGACAAGGAGAGCTAAATGGCGAAACACAAGGTGGAATTTGATGCGCACAAAACTGCTAAGAAAGAAACTGAGGTCGAGTTCACGAAGCGGGACGGTACCCCTGTCGATTTCGTAGCTAAGAAGCCGGTCAGAGTGCCGGTACACGTGAAATTCACCGCCAAAGATAAGAAGAGATAGTTCGGAGAGGATGACTGTGGCCGAAAAGAAAGTAGTATTCATTGCTTTTGCAATCGAGGATGAAAGGCAGCGCGATTTTCTGAAAGGGCAGTCGCTTCATCTTAGGGCACCTTATGAATTCGTGGACATGTCAGTGAAAGAACCCTACGACAGCGCGTGGAAAGATCGTGTTCGCACGCGCATCCGGCGATCGGACGGAGTAATCGCTCTGGTGAGCAAGAACTCGCTGACATCAAGCGGGCAAAAATGGGAAATAGCGTGCGCAAAGGAAGAAAAGAAACGTATCCGCGGCATATGGGCCTATACGGATGATCGCACCAACCTCGATGGCGTGAACACATTCGTTTGGAGCGATAAGAACATCAGCGATTTTATCGATTCCCTTTAAGCGATGAATTCATGCGCAAAGCCTTGATCGTCGGCATCGACCACTATAGCTATCTCAAATCCTTAAGTGGTTGCGTGAATGATGCTCACGCCGTAAAAGCGGTGCTCGAACGGCACGCGGACGGAACGGTGAACTTCGTCACGCCCCGGCTGCTCACGGCATCAGGTCCCGCTGATGCCGTGGATAAGAGTCAGCTTAAGGAAGCCGTACGCGAGCTTTTTTCCGGTGACGCGGAGATTGCCCTTGTATACTTCGCAGGGCACGGATACATCGAGGATACGGGAGGATTCCTCTGCGCTGGTGACTGCAGGACAGGAGATGACGGATTCTCTTTGGCGGAGCTGATGACTATTGCCAGCAACTCGCACGCACGAAACAAAATAATCATTCTCGACAGCTGCCACAGCGGTATTGCCGGCGACAGGCCAACAACTCAGGGAGTTGCGGAAATCAAGCAAGGGATGACAGTTCTCACAGCATCAACTGCTGATCAATATGCGATGGAAGTCCCAGGCGGCGGTGCAGGCGTTTTCTCGACTTTATTTGTGGACGCCCTCGGCGGCGCGGCTGCAAACTTGGTTGGGGACGTCACACCTGGCAGCGTGTACGCCCATATTGATCAATCGCTAGGACCATGGGCACAACGCCCGGTGTTCAAGACGAATGTGAAGACCTTTGTGTCCCTCCGAAAAGCGACGCCGCCTATAGCCCTCGCCGAGCTCCAGGTTCTCGCAACGCATTTCCCCGAACCCGGCTACGTCTTCAAACTCGATCCCTCTTACGAACCTGAGCGTTCGGAGGAACAACGGAACGACCCCAATATACCGCCTCCTGATCCTAAAAAGACGGCTGTCTTCGCTGTCCTGCAAAAGTACGTGAAGGTCAACCTATTGCGCCCGGTTGGCGCTCCCCACATGTGGCACGCGGCCATGCAGAACAAGTCATGCGAACTGACGGTGTTGGGAGAGCATTACCGCAAGCTAGTCGCGGACCATCTGATCTGAGGCGAGCGTCTGTGGACCAACAAGACATAAGAAATCTACTCCACGAATTGCTCGAACCGCTCGCAGCGATTGAACATGAACGCTGGTCGCACTGGCAACAATATCTCCACAGCAAGTGCGTCCCTCGACCCGACGGTTCGTTGCTGATACCCGCCGATCTGGTCACTCGGTGGCAAAAGCAAATCGACGCGAAATATGAAGAATTGACTGAACACGAGAAAGAAAGTGACCGGGAGCAGGTGCGCAAGTGCTTTCCCCTTATTGCGGCGGCACTAAAGAGTCGAACAGATAGCTTGTGAAAAACCGGCTGTGCGAATTGCTGGCCTCGAATTTCCGGCCCGGCAATACTCAACGAGAGCGCCCAGCAAGGAGCTTACCATGTGCCTCTCGCAGGGGCGGCAGTAGACCCTTTTGTATAAAGGACAACTGACTGTCGCTCATCTCTCACCAAGCCATTACCGTGGTGGCGAACTAATGTCTGATGCCATTTGTGTGCTTCGCAATCGATAATAAATTGCGAGCTACAAATGAAGTTGTGAGTTAAGCAGTGGCAAACCCGCAGCCGAGTCGCCTAGTGACGGCGTCCTCGTTTTACGAAGCTTACTCCCACCTGTATTTGCGCCAGTGAATCCGCAACTGCCCTGAACCTAACTCTCAGGTGGAAGCCATCTCTGTCCTGGCGTTTCTACGGTGAGGTCGAGTCCAGAGCTCGTACTTGCGCCACCAACCAACAGGTTGGGGAGTTCTGCACATTTGACGCAAATATGAGGAAGAAGTATCAACTCGTATGGTTGCGATATTCGCCTGCAGAGAATTACACCTGAACGCGATCACCTGGCGTTAGCAATCCGGCTGCGGCGATAGGTTCGTCCTCTGTTATGGGGACGTCTAAGTCGACAATCTAGGAGGATTGTGGCGCGTAAACTTGGTCAAATCGTCGCGCGGGGTAATCAAAGATGGCTCGTTCGCGTCTTCCTAGGTCGTGATCTGCAGACTAAGAAACGTGTTTACCACAACCGAACGATTCATGGGTCCATGCGAAAAGCGCAGTTGTACCTTAATAAGGCCTTACGTGAACGGGATCTCAGGCGCGGAGTTAAGGGAAGCAAAGTCTTGCTTGGAGAATACCTTGACCATTGGCTTGAGGCTGGCGTTAGACCAAGAGTTCGAGATGGAAGTTACGACGACTATGCGGGCCAGCTTCGACGATATATCCTTCCGGTGCTAGGCGATAAGCTGCTGGATGCGATCTCTCCGCTCGATATTCAGAACGTGTATCAACAAATGATCGGACGTGGTTTGTCGGGGCGGACTGTTCGATACGTCCATGCGGTTCTACACTCCGCCTTAAATCAAGCGGTCAGCTGGCAATTGCTGTTTCAGAATCCCGCAGTCGGCCTCCAGTTGCCTCGGGAATTCCAGCGAGAGATGTTGGTGCTGACTTTTGACGAATTACGGCGGTTTTTGCGGGCCGCCATTCCGACATCCAGTGGTCTTATCCTAGCAATCGCTGCAACGACCGGAATGCGTCCCAATGAGTACTTGGCCATAAAGTGGACTGACATTGATTGGCAGAAACATACGGTCGCCGTTACTAGGACTTTGCATCGGCGAGATGGTTGCTGGAAGTTCGATGGTACGAAGGGTCGAAAGGGAAGGCGGGTCATCAAGTTGCAAAACTGGGTTCTTGAGCTTCTGCAGGATTTGCGCCACTCGAGAGCGCAACGAGAGATGGCTGCTGATGTCTGGCGCGACGCTCGCGAGCTGGTGTTTACCACCACTTCAGGGAATCCGATCAATGAGAACACACTGCGTAAACACTTCAAGTCTCTTATTGCAGAAGCAGGTGTACCACGGCTTAGGCTTTATGATCTTCGTCACACTGCTGCGACTTTATACATATCTGCAGGAGTCTCCATAAAAGTCGTATCTGAGATGCTCGGCCATGCGAGCACAGCATTTACACTGGACACCTACGCCCACGTCCTTCCGCACATGCAGGACCAGGCGGCTGCGCAGGTGGAATGGATCCTACTTGAAAAGCAAGGTGCTCTTTCGGGAAACGTCATCGTCTCAGGACACATGGGCAATTCCCAAACGGACCCCGCGCTGGAACGTGCTGGGACATTGCGCGATGGCGAGGACAATGCGCCGAAATCCATCATCAAGAATGCCAGGAGTTAAGCTAGAAATTTCAATTACGCATGGACAATTGGCTTTCAATTTTAGCTAAACGAAGTTCATAAGTTGAGGGCTGATTTTATTGAAACTTGTCCTACGGGAACGCCAAACCCCTTGTGCAGCCATTTAAATGCCCGCGTTCACTCAGACGCTCGTCGATTCTTGGATGGCCAAAGGTCAGATCTCGGCCAGGTATTTTGGTATCTTGGTCACGCTCACGCGGTTCGGGCTTTTGCTGCAGAATCTAGGCTGACTTATTGGCCATTCCCGATTTGCTCTGCCGCTCC
>JAFAPG010000329.1 GCA_019247235.1 Acidobacteriota bacterium | reverse complement strand
AAACTCTCATGTCGTTGATTGACACACGTACGACGCGGGTCTTGGTCACTGTATCGGTATTTGCTATCGCCGTTGGATTCCTGTACGTGGCTCGCCGAACTCTGATTGCTTTTCTGTTCGCGATTTTTTTCGCCTATTTAGTCGATCCCGCCATCTCCCGGGTGGAAAAGTGGACCAAGGGCCGGGCAAGCGCCATTGCCATCATCTACCTTCTGATTGTGGCCTTGCTGGCTATCTTTTTCTTCTTCGTCGGTCCACGTATTGGACGCGAAGCCCAAAAGCTCACCGAATCACTCCCTGTTCTGCTCGAACGGGTAAGCAGCGGACAGTGGGTGCAACAGATCGGGGTTGAGCATGGTTTAAGCAAGACCACACGGGATCAGCTGAGCGGATACTTCGCCGCGCACAGCGGCGATTTGCTGCGGCTGGCGCAGCGGGCAGGTTTGCGCGCCGCCGAAGTAGCCCAGCAATCCTGGTTGGTGGTTCTGGTCCCCATTCTGGCAGCGTTTTTCCTGAAGGATGGGCGCACCTTCAGTCACGGCGCTCTCTCCTTGGTACACACCAAACCGCAACGCGAGTTTCTGCAGGGTGTCATCGGCGATATGAACCAGATGCTGGCCGAATTCATTCGTGCCCAACTTACATTGGCGGCGCTCACCTGGGTCGCCTATGCCTCTGTCCTCGGCCTCATGCAAGTGCCCTACGCCTTGATGCTCGGAAGCGTGGGAGGAATCCTCGAATTTATTCCGGTCGTTGGTCCTCTGCTAGCCTCGCTGTTAATCATGGGCGTGGCTCTGCTGACCGGATATTCGCACTGGGTGATTGTGCTGGTTTTTTTAGTCACCTGGCGGTTAGTGCAGGATTATTTTGTCTCCCCTCGTCTGATGGGCAAGAGTATGGAGCTCCATCCCCTGGCAGCTATTTTCGGGGTGCTTGCGGGGGGAGAAATTGCTGGGGTGCTCGGCGTGTATCTCTCGATTCCGGTGATGGCAAGCCTGCGTATCGTATGGCGACGCTGGCGTATGTACGCGGAGAAGAAACGGTTTGGACCGCTGAACGAATACTCTTTCTTAAGCGAAACCACGTCGCGAAAGTGAAACCTGCCTTGTGTTAACCTGAACTACCGACTGTATGCAGAACAAAATACCAGTAGGTATCTTGGGTGCCACTGGCATCGTGGGGCAGCGTTTCATTCAATTGCTCGAGCAGCATCCCTGGTTCGAAGTAGCCTGGCTTGCCGCTTCCGAGAGATCCGAAGGTCGTGCCTACGCGGAGGCCGTTCGTTGGCGCCTGAAGACCCCCATTCCACCGGCGATTGCGAACCTGAGTCTTTCCCCAGCTGCTCCCGAGGGCGCGCCCAAAGTGGTGTTCGCCGCCCTTGATGCCGCCGTGGCTGGGGAGCTCGAACCTCGGTTTGCCGCAGCGGGTTGTGCGCTGATCTCAAACTCGAGTGCCCTACGTATGGGGAAAGACGTTCCCCTTGTGATCCCTGAGGTCAATGCCGATCACATGCGATTGATTGAATGTCAGTCCTCGAGGCGCAAGAGTGGCGGATTCGTGGTAACCAACCCGAACTGCTCCGCCATCGGATTGGTCCTTGCCCTGGCCCCTCTACACCGGCGCTTTCAGATTCAGACCGTCATGGCGGTTACCATGCAAGCTGTCAGCGGCGCCGGCTATCCGGGGGTCGCCTCTCTCGACATCTTGGGGAACGTGATCCCTTTCATTTCTAAGGAAGAAGAAAAGATGGAGCAGGAGACGCGCAAGCTTTTGGGGAGCTTGAACGGTGCGGGGGTGGTGCCTGCCGCTTTCAAGATGAGCGCGCAGTGCAATCGCGTAGCTCTCGAAGATGGGCATACCGAGTCGGTGTCAGTCCAGCTGAAGGAGCAGGTTAGGGCCGAGGAGATAGTGGCCGCCTGGACGGAATTTCGCAGTATTCCGCAGGAACGAAACCTGCCCACCGCTCCCCAAAGTCCGCTACGTTACGTTCGAGCAAGCGATCGGCCGCAACCACGCTTTGATGTGGAAGTTGGACACGGCATGACAGTAACGGTTGGGCGACTTCGTCCCTGTGGTGTGCTGGATTGGAAATTTACCGTGCTATCGCACAATACCATTCGCGGTGCCGCAGGAGCCGCGCTGCTCAATGCCGAGTTGTTGAAAGATCAGGGCTACCTCGGGTGACCTCATCATCGAGGTCTGCTTCTCCTACCTCATTTTCAAGTCCACGCCGAACTCTCTATCAATGAATGGCTAGCACCGTTGTCATGAAATTCGGCGGCACCTCGGTCGAAGACGCCCAGGCCATCGAACGAGTGGTGGCCATCGTTCGCCAGCGCCTTGAGAACAAACCGGTGGTTGTAGTTAGTGCTATGGCGCGGGTCACCGATCAGCTGCTCGAGATGGCGAGAGCCGCAGGTGAGGGCGACCGCAAAACCGCCCTCATGCTCGCCCGTCAACTACGCGAGCGCCATTACAACACCGCCGGAGAACTGCTCGGAACCGCCTTGTTCACTGAATTTCACGGCAACCTGGGAACCGAGTTCGAACAACTGGAGGAGTTGCTTCGTGGCATCGCAGCGGTTGGCGAGTTGACCCCACGAACCACCGACCATGTGGCGGCCTTTGGAGAAATCTTATCCAGCAAACTGGTGAGCGCCGCCCTTTCGGCTCAACAAATTGATTCTACCTTGGTTGATTCGCGCACCTGCCTCGTTAGCGATGACAACTTCACCCGGGCCGCGCCCCTATTTCCTGAGAGCAATGAAAAGCTCTGCCACACGCTTTTACCGCTCATCGACCGGGGCCGGGTTCCCGTCCTGGGAGGCTTCATCGCCGCCACTCGGACGGGCATCACCACTACGATTGGCCGCGGCGGCTCGGATTTTTCCGCTGCGATCATAGGCGCCGCCTTGGGTGCGGAAAAGATTGAAATCTGGACCGACGTAGACGGAATGATGACTACCGACCCCGCTTTATGTCCCGAGGCACGCCGCATCAAGGTCATTAGTTTTGACGAAGCCGCTGAGCTGGCGTATTTCGGCGCCAAGGTATTGCATCCCGCAACCGTATTGCCGGCGATTCAGAAAAATATTCCCGTCTACATTCTGAATTCGCGCAATCCCTCCTGTGCCGGTACCCGCATCGCCGCTCGCGCGCCCCACTGCCACAACTTCTTCAAAGCCATTGCCGCTAAAAAGCGGATTACGATCGTGGATATCGCCGCCCCGCGCATGCTCCTCGCCCACGGCTTCCTGCGAACCATCTTTGAAGCCTTTGACCGGCACCGCATCCCTGTGGACGTGGTCTCGACCTCGGAGGTCAGCGTCTCACTGACGCTCGACTCAAACGAATCGATCCCCGCTTTGGCTGCCGATCTCGCCAAGTTGGCAGATGTGAAGTATGAAGGCTGCAAAGCTATCGTTTGCCTCGTGGGAGAAAATCTGCGGGAGATTCCCGGCATTGCGGGCCACGTGTTTGGAGAGCTCTCGGATGTAAAAATTCGCATGATCTCTCAGGGTGCGTCGGAAATTAACTTGACCTTTGTAATCGACGAGGGTCAAGTCCCACAAGTAGTCCAGCGCCTGCACCGGGCATTCTTTTCCCAACTTGACCCGGAAACCTTCGCATGAAGAACTAGCACGCGAGCCCTAGTCAACCTGTCTTTGGTTGGATGCAAGGCACAAGGCTCGGTCATTCTCAGCCATCACGACTGGCCGATGGTGAGCGAGCGCGGTTTTTCCTCCATTAGTGGTTCCGAGACCGGCCCGCTCTCCTCTCTCCGGTATAGAGTAGTCGTGGAAATGCCACGGCCGACGCTCAGGGAATCAGGGTTATTGATGCTAGGCGCGGCCGGATTTTGTGTACGTGACGGAAACCAGCGATCCCGATGCCGAAGCATCGGCTGCTCGACGACGGCAGCCATCGCTATACCCAGCAGAATGCTGAATACGATCGAAAGCGGCCATTGCCAAGTCTCCCATGTGCTGCTCCACTCCACAGGAGTGCCGGTCGTGATGCATTGATAGCGGAAGCAGGGCCGAAAGAAATTAACGACCAGCCAATGCCATAAATAGATGGAATACGAATAAAACCCGACGCGCGCAAGCAGGTTGAGGGGAACGGTGAGGAGATTTCGCCGGGGCACGGGTAAGTGAATCGCCCACACCAGGATGAACGCGAAACCCAAGTATGTGCAGGAAAGACCCCATGTGTATATGTGCCAATTTTCCACATTCAGAATACAGATAGGGGTAAGCAAGGCGCCGCCCGCAAACAGAAAGGGCCAACCTGACACTCGCGCAAGCAGCCGTGGCTTGAAATGAAACAAGTATCCAAGGACCACACCGCAAAACAAACTGTCCATTCGCAGATGCGTGGGAAACAAGTATTTCAGGTGATCTGTAGGGTTCGCCGGCGTGGCTGCCATTCGCAGCAGCAGTGAGGCAGTGGCGATCCCGAGAAAAACTAGCGGAATACAGGTAAACGGATCATCTTTTCGGCGACCTAATTTGATCAGCATCACCAGGAATAGCGGCAACAGCAAGTAGAAGTGCTCTTCGACCGCCAAAGACCAAGTGTGGCCTGAGAGCCCTTGAAAGTAGCTGGAAAGGAAGGTGGCATCCACCCAAAGCGCACGCAGCGGAAATTTGCCACCATGGAACTTATTAAGTATTAGCCAGTAGGTCAGGGAAAGGGCTGCGGTGTAGACATAAAAGGCGGGATAGATCTTCAGCCCGCGGCGCAGCCAAAACGTTTTGAGACTAAGGTCGCCGAATCGTTTGTACTCCTGAAACAGAAGTCCGGAGATCAAAAAACCGCTTAGCACGAAAAACAGATCGACCCCACACCACCCAATGCGGGTCCAAACTTCTGAGACACTGGTGTGCCTGCCTAAAACCAAAAGGACGGCGATCGCGCGCAGTGCGTCGAGTACTTTGCTCCGCTCACTATTGGGTTTGAACTGGACTTCGGAAATGGGGGAAATGGCCTTCGCGGAATGAATCATGAATTTGAAAGTTGTTGTTTTGCTCCAAGTGTCGAATCCGAGGCGATTGTATTTCGACGCGGCGATGGAGCCCAGATGGCTAAAGTAATGTTATGCGAGAGGTGGTTGCGCCCTTTTGCTCAACTCCCGGTTTTACAGCAAAGCGTTTACGCATTTTGAGAGACAGACATCACGGCTGCTCTCTTCGATACTGCTCGGTACTAGCCATGGCGGGTGTTGAAGCAACCCTGAGCAGCTCTCACAAATCTCCGCAATTGCGTGAGCTAAACTCTTCTGGCTGTTCGCTTCAGGATTACCAAAGT
>JAFAPG010000316.1 GCA_019247235.1 Acidobacteriota bacterium | reverse complement strand
AACCATGTACATGCCACAGCGTCCCCCAAACAGCAGCTTTCCATTTGCCGGCGACGTTAAGTTGGGGGCCGCGCAACCGGGGCCGAAAGGAGATCCGGGCAGTGGGGTCAATGCCCCTGTGCTCTTGTCGATGCTGTAGCCGAAAATTCCAGTGGTTGCTGGCAGGGAGCTTGCGGGGACCGTTTCATATAGGAAACCGGTTGAAGGTGCAGTTAGGCTAAGAGCCGCGCCGCTGCTAGCGCCGAACGGACTTCCGGCGACCGGCGTCAACGCTCCTGTGGTGTTATCGATGGAGAACCCCATGATTCCGGTTGAGCCAGCGACATACAAATGTTTGTTGTCCTGCGATACGGCCAGACGATTTCCCGGCTGGAAATATTGCTGTTGTCCTGACGGAGTCGCAGCAAACGGCGAGCCAGCCACCGGCGATAGCAGGCCGGTCCCAGATTGGATTGTATAGCCGAAAATCTGACCACCGCCATAAGCGTAAACGAATTTGCCGAGTTGATCGATGGCAATCGCGTCGAAGTTCTGGCTCGTGGCAACGGGAAAGCTGGAGAGAAGCGTAAGATCTCCGGTCTGCCGATCGATGATGTAACCGTAAATACCCGGAGCTGCAGCTTCGTAGAAGTAAGTACCAGAGGGATTGATCGCACCACTCAGTGACATCGCCTGGTGCCAGCTACCTGCCGGGGGTGCGACTTTCGCACCCGTAAGTGTTCCGTCCGAGTTTATCTTCGTGGGTACTGGAGGGTCGAAAGGAACTATCGTCCCAATGAGGAAGTTGGCGGAACTGGTCTGACCTGCGGCGCCGATTCCGGCGGCAAAACCGCCCAATGGAGGAGGCGGAGGCGTCGTACCCCCAGAAGTCCCTGTAGATGCGGAACTGCCTGAGCCGCCCGATGCGCTGGAAGCACCCGAGCTCATCGATGAAGAACCAGCATTGCTTCCACAATCGCTTAGCACAACCGCAGCAGCGAGCACCGCCGCCAGTAACAGCATCACGGAATGGTTGGAACGTGGCAACATCTGTAGTGACCCTCTGATCGCCAACTTTGATGGGCTGCTGCTGATTTGAAGTTGCTCAAATTCCGCCACTGGCGCAGGTTTTGCACAACTGGGGACGCGGACGGTGCGTTGACTTACAGGACGTGTACAGGGTTGTCGGTACTCGGATTAGATCTACATCGCTTCGGACAATAATGAAGGCAACACTCGAGGGTGCAGCAAACTTCCCTTGCTCCCTTCTTCAGCTGCATCTTCGCCGCAGGTGGCAGGATTCAAACTTGAGCCATTCCAGCGTGACCTGAAAGACAGGATTGCCGGTTTGAGGTGCAGCCACAAAGAACTCGTCTGCGTCGGCGGACCTGGCCACAACCGGAGAGGCAACATGCGCTGGCGAAACGTGAGCTGACTACGCACAGTTACGCGGACTTCTGCAGTTTTCGACGAAAGTCTACGGGAAGAAGTACCTGAACGGCTCGACTGGTTTTGTCGATAACAGCCGCGAATTGGACCTAATGGTGAGTTCATCCTTTTCAGATCGGCGTGCTCAGGCCAGAGATGGATGCCGGCACATCGATGCTCTTTCCAAAAAGTACTCAGGATAGCTATCATTCCTTCGGTTAGCTCGCTCGGAATTCAACCTTGTTTCCATGAGGTTAGCGTCAGGACGTTCGAACAACCAGAAGATTAAGATTTCTCCTTGACGTATCGAACTTTGGCTCACCTGTTCGGAATTATCAAAAGACAGATTGTGCCGCTTTCGGTCATGATCGAAGCTATTGGGGGAAGCCGATGCCGCTTACCAATTTTTGAAAGTCTTGGTCTGTCCGGAGGGGGTCGAACCTGGGGTCCATCTTCAGATAAGCAAGAAGCGTCGAACGCTCCAAAAATGCCGCGCCCAGATCCTTCAAAGCCTCGTCTTTGTGACCAAGACCGAGTTCGATCACAGCGAGTTGATACGATGAAACGTAATCCTTCTTAGAGCGTTCTTTTAATTCCAGCAGGATTTTCTTCGCATCTGCCACGCGACCGGCCAGGCCCAAAGTGTGGGCGAGCGAAGCAATCGTGTTGGGTTCTCTGCCAGAAACTTCGATCGTTTTTTGAAACTGGGCAATCGCCTCTTCGTATTTACCTTGCTGTTCGTAACACATGCCAAGGCCCCAGTAAGGTACAGGAAAATGGGGATCGACTTCGTTTGTTTTTCGCAGTTCATTGATGGCGTTGTTATAGTCTCGTCCAAAGTACGAGATAACTCCGGCATTGGCTTGGATGATCAGAGAAAGAGGATCGAGCTCTTGGGCCCGCATAAGTTCCACGCGAGCCTCAGTCAAGCGCCCTAGGGAAGCCAAGTATCTGCTATAGGAATGGTGTGTGTCTGCGCTGTTCGCGTTCAGTTCAAGCGCACGCCGAAATTCCCGTTCGGCGCCCGCCCAGTCCCAGTCGAAATAGGTTTTGACATAAGCCATCGCGGCGTGGGCTTCGGCCAGACCGTCATCGAGCTCAAGGGCTTTAGCCGCTGCCTTCTTCGCTTGGGGAAAAGCCTCCCGGGGAGGTGTGTGGGTGTAGAAGGGAAGCATGGCATAGGACTCAGAAAGTCCCGCGTAGGCTGCCGCGTATTGCGGATCCGCTTGCAAAGCTTGCTGAAAGTATCCGAAGGCGAGCTTTAGTCCCTCGTCGTCTCCTTTGTCACGCGAATAGCGCCCTTTTAGATAAAGCTCGTAGGCTTCTAATGTGCGCGCGTCGGTTCTAAGCGGTCCAGGCGAAGGAGAAAGCTTAACCCGAATCTGCAGAGCAATGGCTCGGGCCACTTCTGCTTGCAAGGCGATAATGTCGCGAAGGTCCCGTTCGTAACTCTCCGCCCACAGATGCCGATCGGTACCAGCATCAATCAATTGCGCCGTAATGCGAACGCGATCGCCCGAGCGGAGAACTGCTCCTTCAACCAGAGTGTCCACGCCTAACTCACGCCCAATTTCGGGCACTGCTTTCTTTGCGCCCTTGAATCGAGTCACAGAGGTTCGAGAAATGACTCGGAGCGAACTGACTTTCCCCAAGTCCGTAATCAATGCTTCCGTTAAACCGTCGGCGAAATAATCCTGCTGTGGATCGTTAGAGAGATTCTCTAACGGGAGAACGGCTATCGAGCGAGTGTGGGGAAGGGCTTTCGAGACCAAAAGGCGCCGAAGGTAGATCCCGGTCCCTGCGAGGGCGATCGCGAGAACGCCGATGAGCACGAACTTCCGTCGATTCGTCTGAACTGGGGCAATCGTAGTCTCAGGCAGGTCGATTGGCGGAGTTTGGGGATGGACTTCTAGTCGCTGATGGTCATTATTCCACCACGCATCCAGTTCGGACTTGTAGGCGAAAACTGTCGCACGAGACTTGTGCTGATGCCGATGAACCGGTAGGCCTTCGTTTTCCTCCCAGCGGCGCACTGTGCGCTCGTCGCGCTTTAGGTAGGCGGCAATTTCTTTCCAGGAGTCTAGACGGTCTGCGGGCGGGCGTTCTGATGCTAGATCCCCTGGAATCCTGTCGCCACTCACAACCACTCCCAAGACGAAGAGAAGAAAAGACTTCGGGATTCTAACCTAGGCACCAGATGCTTTCAACGGACGCCGGTGCCCGGTGTGCCCGGGCAGCCCCGGACTGAAGCGGGCATTAACGGACACCCGGTGTTGTCTGTTGCAGGGACGCGTCTTCGCTCCTACTCTCGCCAGCAGCCGGAGAAAAACTCAAAAATAGGAGATGACATATGAAAGATCATAGGATTTATGTTTCAGGACTCGTGGTTCTCGTGATTGTAGTGTTAGCGGCCTCCTTTCCCCTAAGCAAAGCCGCAGCCGGTAATGAAGAAGAAAGCCAACTTGTCGTGTCCAGTTCCCTGCTCGCTGGCTTAGCACCAGGCGCGGTATTTCCCTTTATTGACACTACGCCGCATAGCATCTCGATGGCGCATATAGCCGTCACCGATTCCACCAGCAACTGCTCCCCTGGAGCTGCCGCCCCCTCGAACGTAAAGGTGCTGGTTGGCAATGCTGGCGCTCACCCTCCAGTGTTGGTGTCGGTAATGGGCGCCTCTGCCAATCTGGGAATTTCCACAACCTCAGGCCAATGCGTGTTCCACGCGACGATCAAGGCGGGTCAGAACGGAGTTCCGAGCACCGTGACCGACATCGTAGTGCTGAATGGCGGATCGGCGGCTCTTACCGGTCTCAATAGCGTTACCGCGACGGCAACAGTGCGCCTTGGTGAAGTGTCCGATGATTCGCATCACCACGGAAATAACGATGGAGGTAGCTCGAATTGAGCGGCGTCCAATATGTGCGAGATTCGGACGGCTACGTATGTTGCAATCCAGCCCCTCATCCAAACAACATCAGGGAAAAAGCGGCTGCTCGCGCAAATCGAATGGCCTTTCCAAATCTGAACGGACGCATGATGGTTGTAATGCCGCAATCTATCTCATGCATTACCCATGCGTGGCACTACACACCGAAGGGCGCGCCCTGTCCTGCAGCATGAGCGTGGGCACATTGTTAGCGGTTGCGCCGATGAAATAAATGCAAGAAGGTCTGCAGGAGCGGGAAGCAGATTCTCAAGCATCTCGGTCGTAAACCTTTCATCCTGAAAGTTTTTGTAATGGTTTTTCGGCGAAATTCGCCTTATCTACTCAATGGAGGAAATCAATGAACACACTGTTTCGAGCGTCTGTCAGGGTAGCGGCAGGCATTTTCTGTATTTGCGTATGCGGAGTTTCGATCGGCCAAGGTCAGGATTCTGCTCAACATCCATTTGACAATGCACATGACTTGGCACAACGGTTGCACCAGGCTAACGGTGACTATTGCTCCAAGCCGCTTACCGTCACGCAAGCCCGATTTCTGATTCAGTATTATGGGGCTCATCAAAATGAAGCAATCGGTGAGCAATCCGTTTTGCTCAGTGATTCGGAATTGAAAGCCGCTGACTCAATGGCGAGTGGCAAATGCGAACAGCTGGTAGCTAGCCCGTCAAGCGCGGGCGGTGCCTCCGGACTACTCGCCATCGAGAAATCAAGGCAGCCTTCGCCTCCAGCCTATGTAGCACCGAGTAGTACGCCAGCAGCGCCAACTCCCGAGAAGTCTCATCCCGTACGCATTGGTATTGCAACTCCCGATGTACAGATCGGTCAAGGCGGCATGATGAACAATGTTGCTGAACCGATCCGAATTATGCTCATCCAATATCTCAATGGCCCTAGCCTTGAAATCAGACCGATTGCGGCCATGCTGCCAATCCAGATCGAGGCAGAAGCAAAAGAGAAAGGTTTCGATTACGTACTCTACTCGAATGTGACCCAGAAAAAGAGTGGCGGCATGGGCTTTCTCAAGGCTGCCACGATGGCGACGAGTCTGACTCCGATCGGCGCGCTGGCAGGTGCGGCTCGTGCAACCACCGCGGCAGCAGCTACAGCCGCCGCGGCGCAAGCAGGAAGTGTTTCCAGTGCAATAAGAGCCAAAACCGAATACACCTTGGGTTATAAATTGATGGCGACAGGTAGCACAACTCCGGTATTCACCAACTCAGCAACTGCAAAGGCCAAGACCGATGGCGAGGATGTGATGACACTTCTAATTCAGCAGGCCGCCTCGTCGATTCTCTCGCAAGTTCAAAAGAAGAATTGAGGGCCAGGACAATACGGCAAACCATCTCAAAAGTCACGCCACCGATTCGTTCGCTTCCGTGTGACGGGCTCCCAGCAGGGCTGCCAGTCAGGACCAGATTTCGACTGCCAGCCTTGCAATTCCGTTATGTTTGCGTATTGATCGTCTCTGATGATTGAGTCCGCAGGGCCACCCGGCCCCGAGGACCGTCAAGGCTTCTCTGAGGTTATTTGGCTCTGATCGCCACCTCGGCAAAAAGAAGAAGCACTCGTTCGGTTTTTCGCAACACTCTTTGGACAAGCGGCGGCAAGCCTGCTCTCGATCATCGAGCCGCTCTGAGGCAAGATCCTCAGTGGCCACTGAGGGCAAGATTGGTCGCCGTGGCGGACAGAACTGATGCTGACTTACCTCGCCGATGCGTATGCAACGGAGCTCAGGGATTACCGCGATCTGGCCATCCATTGAATGTGGCAAGAAGTGGAAATCAAAGTAGCTGAGTTTACCTTGGTTGGCACGCCCGCCGCTTTCAGGCTACTGCATCAACCCGAGTGCAATGTCCACATTGCCGGCTTTACCATTGGGCGTTGACTGAATATCCTCGTCACGAAATTCGCTGGAATGCCGAGCTGCAGGAGTGGTTCTGCGTCCGATGTTTTCGGACCTCAGACCATTTGGTGCGTGAGGACGCGGAACGGGAGCTAAGTGTTTGGGATTGCACGATCGCGAAAACAGGTCTGGAACCAAACACTTAGACTTCCACTCCGTTCTTCGAATGATACTGGTGAGCTGTGGAGAAATATATTCAGTGCTCGCGAGTCGAGTGCCGTAAGCAGTGCCCGGTCACGTTGCGCATTATAGAGCATTGTGAACCTCGGCTTTCTCAGACCCGATACCATGACTCCTGCTGTCGGTCTGACTTGATCGGATGGTAAAGAAGAAGGTCCCTGGGCAACCGCCCCTTGGGCCCACACCTCGCCGCCGTGTCTCTGGATGATTCGTCTTACAGTCGCAAGTCCGACACCATTGCCCGGAAATTCTGACTTCGAGTGCAGACGCTGGAATGCCTGAAACAGACGATCCGCCGAATGCGGATCGAAGCCACTTCCGTCGTCTCTTAGGAAATAAACCGTTTGTTGTTGCTGCTGAGACGCTCCAAATTCGATTCTGGCAGTTTGGTGACGAGAGGTATATTTCCACGCCTTGCGCAATAGATTTTCCCATAACTACACGTAAAAGCCGGGAATCGCCGAATACCTCTTCTTTTGCGGGAGCAATAAATTCCACTTTACGCTCCGGCGCAGTGCGGACCAGGTCTCCATGATCGAACGTGAAATTGCGCTAAGATCGACACGCTCCGGGTTCACAGTGCTGCTCGCCATCCGAGAAAGATTCAGGAGCGCGTCAATCAACTCCGCCATTCGCCTCCCGCCAGTGCGGATGTTCTCGTCAAATTCGCGTGTCTGCTGGTCAAGTTTGTCAGCGTATTGATTAAGCAATAGGTGAAGCCATTTATCGCCTCGAGAGGATTGCGGAGATCATGTGAGACGGAATAGGAGAAAGCCTCGAGCTCGCGATTTGCAAAAACCAACGCGCGAGTGCGCTCCGCCACGCGTTGCTCAAGCTCATCGTGCGATTTGTGCAGTTCACTGATCATCTCATTGAAGGAATTGATTAGGACGAACACTTCATCGCTCCCCCCTGTACGCGGAACCCGCGCCGTGTAATCCCGCTTACGGGAGATTTGCTGGGCAATGGTAGCCAGTTCCACAATTGCTTTCGCGACTGACCTTCGGAACGCGGCCGAGACCAACATAGCCGCGAGCAGTGAAACAAGCAGCACTGATATGGAGATCAGAGCGTAGCGTCGGAGCCTTTGGTTAATTTCGCGAAGATCAGCCCT
>JAFAPG010000947.1 GCA_019247235.1 Acidobacteriota bacterium | reverse complement strand
ACGCGCGTACGCTCGCCCCTGAGCCGGCGGGACTACCGCAGCCGGCGTTTGGCACTCAAATTATTCTACCGCCACCTTGGTCCCGCGCTGTCCGGTGCTCGAAATGCGCTCAATGCGCTCATCAATCACGGCGCGAAGCGCCTTGAGGAATTCCACCCGAGAATTCGCGAAGTGTTGCCGCACTTTCGGCGAAACAGCGAAACATTCTTGCACCCGATCGAGCGCCTCTCGACATAGGCAGCGCTCCCCTGCCGCACCTGGGCCTGGGGCCTGCTGAGTTGTCTCTTCTTGGTTCATTACGCCTCCTTCATTACCACTGTCAGGAGCTGGTTCTCAAGTCTGGCCCGCGCTGGCTGCAACGTGGCCATCGATCGCGGAAGTCCTACGTGACGGCGAATGGTACCGATCTCGACCACCAGTTCGTCACCTTTCTTAAACAATCCAACTTCGCCTTTTGTGGCGAAGGGAAGTCGTATGCGTACTTCGTAGGCGCCATCTTGCTTGCCAAAGCTGAAGGGTCTTTCGCTCCGCGTTACCGCCGAGGGATCCTCTCCGTTAGAGTATAGTACTTCGGCCAGTTCCCTGAGCCGCTTCGCGCCTACCACCTCCTGGGCGAAGAGGGGGACCCGCTTGACCGGCACCGGGGCGAAATATTCCTCGGTCTCGCGTAAGATCTTGTCCTGCGAGGCGTGCCACTCTCGAAACCATTCATCCATGATCTCGCGTGAAAACAGCCGGTTGGCGATGACCGTGTCTACCGTCAAGCCGTGTAGAGAGAAATACACAAAGGCGCGCTGGGTCTCTCGTAACACCATCTTTTCCGGGTTGGTGACCAGGCGGACGCTGGTTATATTTGGGTCCTCCATGATCTCGTCTACACCCTCAAGCTTTTGAAATAGATCGCGGATATTTAGGAAATAGCTATCTGCAGGCAATTCGAACGGGGCCACACGGTTGGCGATGGGGCGCACCGCCTTAAGAAAATTGCGCTGAAAGGGAAAAATATGCTTCATGTACCAGTCGAGGGTGGTCGGCATGCTGATAAAGCGCATCGACTCGGCGGTCGGAGCCGCGTCGAGAACAATGACGTCATAGCGTTGTTCACGCCGATATTGGTTGACATACATCATCGCGCTCAACTCCTCCATGCCCGGTAGAATGGCAAGCTCCTCGGCCTCTACCCCGCTGATACCGGTAGTACGCAGCACGGAAATTACATAGGAAGAGATTTCCTGCCAATGGCGTTTGATCTCTTTCTGTATGTTGAGCTCTTGAATCCAGAGTCGGTCGGAGACCTGTAATGGATCGGAGGTGTGGGGATGGAATAGCTCGCTATCGAGGTCGAATGAGTCGGCAAGACTATGGGCGGGATCGATGCTCATGACCAGGGTGCGATAGTCGAGTTGCGCCAGCCTGACTCCTGTAGCCGCTGCTAGACTGGTTTTTCCTACGCCCCCTTTTCCCGTGAACAAGAGTATCCTCATAGAGACTTATTTTATCTCTAGAGACGGGTTGACTCGAACACAGGCCGGCCAATGGCACGACAGTGCAAGGTTATCGCGAAGACTTGCTGGTCCTGATTGCGGAAAATATTTACCATAGTACAAAGCGCCGAGTGATCTCAGATCACACTTTCCGGGTCGCGTGCTTGAGGTGTAAAGGCTTAGCCTGAAAACACGATGCGCTTACTAAGTCTCCGCCTCATCCTATCGCTAATCTTGGCCGTGACCTTGGTTTCTCTTTTCTCCGCCTATAACCAGGTTCGGGGGGAACGGCGCAGTCTGCGCAGCGATTTGGAACGTCGAGCGGCGGTATTAGCCGATAGTCTGGCCGGCAATGTCGAGCCATACTGGGAGAGCGGCTCTCTCAAAAAATTGCAAGTGGTGGTCGACCGCTTCAGTAACCGCGAACGTCTGGCCGGCGTTGCCATCTTCAATGAGAAGACTGAACCGATCGCGCAGTCCTCTGGCTTGGCAGAGCACATGCAGACCCGACCACCGGCGATTGCGCAAGCCATTGCAACCCACCAGAAGCAAAGTGCCTTTGTAAAGGACGGAAAGGGGTCCTTGCACATCTATGCCTTGCCCCTGAATGAGAACGCTAGCCAAGGCCGAGGACTTCTGGTCATCGTTCACGACGCAACCTACATTCAGGCACAAACTGCGCGCGTATGGCGAGAGACGTTTTTGCGCGTCTTGGTTCAAGTCTTGCTGATTGTGCTTATTACAGTTCTTATCGTGCGCTGGAGCATTGCCGGTCCGATCGCCAGGTTGTCGCAGTGGCTGCGAGCCCTGCGAGCAGGAAAAGTTGAGGACGCCTCGGTGGCGATGCCCGACTTCGACTTATTACGTCCGCTGGCGCGGGAAATGACCAGTATTGCCGAGAGCCTGACGGCCGCTCGTTCCGCGGCGGAGAAGGAGGCGCAGCTGCGGCAGGCAGGAGAATCATCGTGGACCTCAGATCGTCTAGCGGTTCACGTTCGCAGCAAGTTAGGTAATAGCCGACTGTTCGTCGTCTCTAATCGGGAGCCATATAGCCACGTGCGCAGCGGTAAGAGCATCGAATGTGTCGTCCCCGCCAGTGGGCTGGTCACGGCTCTAGAGCCTGTGCTGCGTGCCTGCGACGGAACCTGGATCGCCCATGGAAGCGGAGACGCTGACCGCGAGACGGTTGATAGCCGCGATCGTCTTGCCGTGCCACCGGAGGAGCCCAAGTACACATTGCGCCGGGTTTGGCTTACCAAGGAAGAAGAAGAGGGCTATTATTACGGTTTTGCCAATGAAGGGCTGTGGCCGCTTTGCCACATCGCTCATACGCGACCCATCTTTCGCGCCGAAGATTGGGAACATTATCGCAGCGCCAACATAAAGTTCGCCGATGCCGTAGTTGAAGAGATACGCGACACTCACGAGCCTATGCTGCTCGTGCAGGACTATCACTTCGCTTTAGTGCCGCGGCTGATCAAGAAGAAGCGGCCCGATGCACGGGTCGCCATCTTCTGGCATATTCCTTGGCCCAATTCCGAAAGTTTTGCCATCTGTCCTTGGCAGCGTGAATTGCTGGACGGCTTGTTGGGAGCCGATGTAATTGGCTTCCACATACAATCCCATTGCACCAACTTCTTGCAGACCGTGGATCGCACTCTAGAGTGCCGCATTGATTGGGAACATTTTGCCCTCAATCGGGAAGGGCATCGCACTATGGTTAAACCTTTTCCCATCAGCGTGGATTTTCCGGAAACGCCAGAGCCCAAGCCCGAACAGCAATCTTCCTACTTGGAGCGGGCAGCCTTGCTGCGAGAACTTGGCGTCGATGCCCGGTTTGTCGGAGTAGGCGTCGATCGCGTCGACTACACCAAAGGCATATTAGAAAGATTTCTCGCCATTGAGCGCATGCTGGACAAACATCCCGCTTATCAAGGAAAGTTCGTGTTCGTGCAAATTGGCGCCCCCAGTCGCACGCATATCAAGCGATATCACGACTTGCTGGCAGACGTGGAAGCAGAAGCGGAGCGGATCAATTGGCGTTTCCAGTCGAGCACCTGGAAACCCGTCGTTTTCCTGAAGCGTCATTTTAGTCATCGGGAGATCTTGCGCTACTATCGGGCGGCTGACCTATGCATGGTCACCTCCTTACACGATGGCATGAACCTGGTGGCTAAAGAATTTATCGCTTCTCGCCACGACGAACAGGGGGTTCTCATTCTCAGCCGCTTTACCGGCGCCGCCCGCGAGCTCCTCGATTCGGTTCTCGTCA
>JAFAPG010000708.1 GCA_019247235.1 Acidobacteriota bacterium | reverse complement strand
AGCAGCTAATACTTTCAGTTCATTGAGTTGCCGGGAGTGCTGTCCCCTCTCTGCGCCACCCGCGCTGCCTCTCCCACTCGTCGACCAAGATGCGTGGGCAAGTGGGGAACAAACCTCAGTGGAGGATCTCGCCAGCAAAGCAGGTGTAGCTACCCTCGCCCGCCGCTAGTTCTGGTTCCCATTTTGGTACCTTAGGATAGAAAATCGATCTTGCTACAGAGTTTACCCGATGGCGTCTAGGGTGGTTCGGAGTAGACTCTACATGGAGTTTCCTTCTTTGCCCAAGTTTGAGGAGTGCATTGAACGATTGGAGAAGATTGTTCAAGAGTTGGAAAAGGGTGAAGTGCCTCTTGAAAAATCTCTGATGCTCTTTGAAGAAGGCATGCAGCTTTCCTCTTCGTGCCGTAAGGAATTAGAGGAAGCAGAAGGCAAAGTAGAAATACTTCTCAAACAGAACGGAAAGATCCACGCCGAACCTTTTGAGCGTTAGCCGCCCGTGATTGGGATGGCAATCTGCGATTCTACTCTGGCAAGGTTCGAAGAGAAATGTGATCACGCCGTCTCAGGCGGCGACCTGGAGGAGCATATGCAACCGACAAATGTGGTGTTGCTACAAAGCGACCCTTCCGTTGCCCAAATGCTTGCTGCCTCATTGAGCAACTCATTCCACGCCGTGCATGTGGCTCAATCCGTTGACGACGTTCGTCGTACCATGGTGAAACATCGTCCCTATGCCGTCATTCTCGATCTTGAGTCCGCCAGCTTGGAAGATGTTGAAACCCTGAAACAGGAGTTTCAAGGGGCTCGCATTATTTGCACTCACCGCGTGGCCGACGAAGAAATGTGGACAAGGACATTGACTGCGGGTGCTGACGACTGCTGTCCATCTTCTGACACCCGGGGCATTTTATCGGCGGCGGTACGCAACCATTTCCCGTTGGCTGCCTAATACCAATCTCATGCTTCGTGAAGCGGCGCCTCTCAGGCGCCATTTTTTTTGCTTACCCACGCGTAACTGGTTCGGTCGTTGCTGCCCGGAAAACCGCAAAGGCGAGCAGCCCGGGAATGAGCGAAGCTTGTTGATATACTCACCTCCATGCTGACGGAGATGCTGGAAGAAGGACGCAGGTGTACCGACGAGGCCCTGGAGCGTTTGTTGCCGGCCTCTAGCGAGCGTCCACCTTCGATCCATGAAGCCATGCGCCACAGTGTATTTGCCGGGGGCAAGCGCATTCGGCCCATTCTCTGCCGGGAGACCGGGCGCGCGATTTTAGGAAACGTGCCCGCTGGCATCGACGATCTCGGCGCGGCGCTGGAGATGCTGCACACCTATTCGCTCATTCACGACGATCTTCCCGCCCTCGACAATGACGATTTGCGCCGCGGCCGCCCCACTTGTCACAAGGTTTTTGGCGAAGCCATTGCCATTTTGGCCGGAGACGCTCTGCAGACCGAAGCCTACCTGGTGCTGTCGCGCCTCAAATGCCCTCCCTCGGCACGGGTTGCCATCATCGAGGAAATTGCACAAAGCACGGGCACGATAAATGGCATGATTGGCGGCCAAGTTGTCGATCTTGAAGCGGAACACAGCCGAGCTGAAGCTGAAACTCTCGAGTATATTCACCGTTCAAAAACCGCCGCTTTGATCACCGCCAGCGTGGTTAGCGGCGGAATTTATGCCGGGGGTGGGGAGGAGGAAATTCGTACTTTGATTGGTTTCGGGCAGGCAATTGGGTTGGCGTTTCAAATCATTGATGACATTCTTGATGTGACGCGGAGCTCCGAACAATTGGGTAAGACGGCGGGCAAAGACGTTGCTTCTGAGAAACTAACCTATCCGGCGCTTTTCGGTTTGGAGGAATCGCGGAAAAAAACGGCTCTGTTATTGGAATCCGCGTCGCAGGCGGTTGAGGATTTCGGCCCGCGCGCCGAGGTGCTCAAAACCTTGGCCCGATTTCTCATCGAACGGGAAAGCTAAGCTCTTTTGCCACCATTGCTTTCATCGAGATCGGCGAGCAGGTGGGCGCTTTTCAATGGCAGCCCCCAAGCTTCTGCCGCTATACTTACCTCAGCCGAGTTCCTCAAAAGCACGCCTCGGTAATCGACTCCCTTTGATACCTGCAGCGAAAGCAAGGTGATGAAGAAAACAAGTTCGCCCCGCGTTGCCTACTTCTCAATGGAGATTGCCCTCGAGCCGGATATCCCTACCTATAGTGGAGGTTTAGGCATTCTGGCCGGTGATACTTTGCGCTCTGCCGCTGATTTGGGGGTACCTTTGGCGGCCGTCACCCTGGCCTATCGCAAGGGCTACTTTCGCCAGCTACTCGATGGCCATGGAAACCAGTTTGAAAAACCCCAGGAGTGGTCTCCCGAGCAGCAGCTCACTGAGGTTAAACCACGGGTCTCAGTCGAAGTCGAAGGCCGGCAGGTTACGGTGCGTGCCTGGAAATACATGATCGCCGGGGTCAACAACGATACCGTCCCAGTCTATCTACTAGACACGAACCTTCCTGAAAACTCGGAGTACGATCGGGGATTGACCGATTCTCTGTATGGCGGCGATCAGCGTTATCGCTTAGCCCAAGAAATCGTTCTCGGCTTTGGCGGCTTTCGTTTGATCGAGAAGCTGTATCCCGGCCAAATCGAAATTTTCCATATGAATGAGGGGCACTCTGCCCTGTTGTCGTTAAGCTTACTGGAAAGACGGTTAGACCAGAGTTTTGCCGGGCGCTTGAAGCAGCTCGATATCGATGGCGTCCGTAACATGTGCATCTTCACTACCCATACCCCCGTGCCTGCCGGACACGACCAATTCCCCAGAAGTTTGGTGGTACAGGTTCTCGGGCGAGAGGATGTAGCGTTGCTCGATGAAGCCGAGGCCTGGGCCGGGGATGCACTCAACATGACGTATCTAGCCCTTCGCTTTTCTGGCTACGTAAACGGCGTTGCCATGCGCCACGGCGAAGTTTCCCGCGGGATGTTTCCCAGTTATGACATCAGCGCGATCACCAACGGAGTGCACGCCATCACTTGGACCTCGGCGCCGTTTAGTGAGTTATTCGATTCCTATATTCCTGGGTGGCGCACGGACAATAACTACTTGCGCTATGCGATTGGCATTCCCTTGCCCAGCATTCGCCAAGCGCACGCGGAAGCCAAAGCAGAATTGTTCGAGGTGATCGCGCGTAGCTTTGGCGTCCAGCTAGATGCAAAGATTTTCACTATCGGATTTGCCCGTCGCGCCAGCACCTACAAGCGCGCCGACCTTTTATTCCAAAATGCCGAGCGTTTGCGCAAGATCGCGCGAGAAGTCGGTCCACTTCAACTGGTATACGGGGGGAAAGCGCATCCGCACGACGAGGGCGGGAAAAATTTGATACGCCGGGTGATCGGCAGCGCCGCGGGATTGGCGGACGCAATTCGCACGGTCTATGTAGAGAACTATGACATGCGTTGGGGCAGGCTCATCACTTCGGGCGTGGATCTCTGGTTAAACAACCCCATGCGGCCACAGGAAGCATCTGGCACCAGCGGCATGAAAGCCGCTTTAAACGGAGTCCCCAGTTTCAGTGTGGTGGACGGTTGGTGGGCGGAGGGCCACATTGAAGGGGTGACTGGATGGTCGATCGGAAGCAGCGAGCTCGCCGAAGACCAATCCCTGGAACTGGGAGCGCTCTACGACAAATTGGAACGCGAGATTGTGCCCATGTTTTATGGCCGGCCAAGTCGTTTCACCGAGGTAATGCGGTATGCTATTGCCTTAAATGGGTCGTTTTTCAATACCCAGCGCATGGTGTTGCAATACCTTACCAATGCGTACAAGATGCCTCGCGAAGTTGCCGTTCCAGTCTGAGCCTGCATGAGCGATGGTCGTTCGAAGGTGGGCTGGAAGTAACTGCCGCGCACGATCTTGGCATCGAAGAGGTCGAATGCTCTTCCGACGCAAACCCAAGACCAGCCCGGATCAAGACGATCCGCTGGTTCCTCACGGCCTAATCTGGCAGGCCACGGCCGAGCAGCAACGTACAAGGCAACCGGTGCCCATGTCTCCCGCCGTCCCGGTTGCTCCTCCCGCGAAGCGGGCGCGGGCCCAGATAGAGCCTAGATTCAAGGTTCCCCCGTCTACCAGGAGGTTGGGGGCCATTTCGCCGCCGATTCCTTGGCCTTCGCCCATGGTTCAGGAAATCGTTCGTCGCCCGCCCTCCCGGCTCGCGAGCGGACGCGTCCCCGCCAAGAGCATGGAGCAAATAACGCCGGCTGAGTACGAGAAAAAGCCAAAGATTTCACCTGCCCCTGCGCCTAAGAGCGAACCCGTGTCGAGGCAGCAGGTGGCCGGCACTCATGCACTCCCGTCTGCGCTCCCAGGAGCACGCCCCAGGTTTCGCGAACGCTTTCGGGGCCTGGGAGAGCGTCGCCGGGCGCTGATCGCCGGTTGGGCCAAGGCAAGGTTGGAACTTGGGGCAAATGTGCGCACTATTTACCACGAAGCATGTCCCAGGGAACCGATCAAACGAGCCTCGCGCGTCGTGGGCAATGTAGTCCAAACTTGCCTGCTTTGGCCGCGGCGCGTCAAAGCATCGCTCACCTCGATTGCGCTGCGATTTAAGACAGCTCGCGCTAAATTAATCTCAATCCAAGAGCCGTTGTCGAGGCGAATGGAAGAATGGTCGGTAAGATCTACAGCCGCAAGCGCTAAGCTTCTCCATCACCGGGTGCGCGTGGCGGTTAACTCCCAGCCATGGACTCATCGGATCACAAGTACGAAGGCAATTGGCATCGGCGGGAGAGCCCGCCCACGAAGGCTGAGGTTTGACTCCCGATTGTTGACTTCGATGGGAATGGCGGCTTTGTCGGCTGCCTTGACCTTGACCATGATTTCATTGATCCGCCATCACCTTCCGGAAAAGGCGCGAGAACAGCCGCGCTCGCTGCCCTCCGTCGTTCGGCCGATCCCCCCTGCGGAAGCCAGACATGTACCCTCGCACAGTCTGGGGAGACGTTCTGCGCTTGAAAAGACGAACACGGTGAACTCAGCAGTCTTGGCGGGTCAGGCGACACGCGCGGGGAAAGCTCCTCGAGCTCACTATAGCGAAGATTCCGATTACGTGGCCCGCGACACCTATATTTACTACGGCCCCAAAGGAAAGAGCGAACATTAATCGCTGAAACGAGTAGATCGAGGTAAGCACGCTCCCGAGTTCACAACTCAGGACACCCAACCAAATCCCGCTGGTTGTTTTCTGCGCAAGTGACCTGAATGGCTTTCCTGCCTGAACTCCGCTTGCTGCTGGCATTCTCTGGGGGCATGGGCCGCAACCGTGGAGGCCAATTCCCAAGCTCGACAGGAAAGTGGGATGTGGGGCTGCAGGGGAGTGATCACAGTTGATCGGGGATCTTCGCTTAAAGAACAAGGCGGCTAGAATCGCAGCCTAGCGAGGCGTCAACAAGCGATCCACCACTTCCGAGTAGTCCTTCTTCTCTAGTCCATGCACCCGGCGATTATATTCATCGACTTTGGTCGAGTAATTCATCGAACAGAACTTGGGTCCGCACATCGAACAAAAAGCAGCTTCCTTATAGTAATCGTCGGGCAAGGTCTCATCGTGCATAGCACGAGCCGTTTCCGGATCAAGGGAGAGAGCGAACTGCTTCTCCCAATCAAACTTGTAGCGCGCAAAACTGAGCGCGTTATCGCGATCCTGAGCACCCGGACGATGGCGGGCTACATCGGCGGCATGGGCGGCAATTTTGTAGGCGATGATGCCCTCTTTGACGTCCTTATCATTAGGCAAACCGAGGTGCTCCTTGGGGGTCACATAGCAAAGCATGGCTGCGCCATGCCAGCCAATCATGGCGGCGCCAATAGCTGAGGTGATGTGGTCGTATCCAGGAGCAATGTCGGTGACCAGCGGTCCCAGTGTGTAAAAGGGAGCTTGATAACAAAGCTCGCGTTCCTGATCCACCTGCTCTTTAATCTTGTCCATAGGGACATGACCGGGACCTTCAATCATGACCTGCACGTCATGCTCCCAGGCCTTGCTTGTGAGCTCGCCCAGGGTCTTTAATTCGGCAAATTGGGCTGAGTCGCTGGCATCGGCGATAGACCCCGGGCGTAGGCCATCGCCCAACGAAAAGGCAACATCATGTTTGGCGAAGATTTTTGTGATGTCCTCAAAACGTTCGTACAGAAAGTTTTGCCGATGATGGTGCGCCATCCACTGCGCCAAGATTGCGCCGCCTCGGCTGACGATGCCAGTAATGCGTTTGGAGACGAGCGGCAGGTACTGAATAAGCACGCCGGCATGTATGGTCATGTAGTCGACCCCCTGCTCGGCCTGCTCAGCGATTACTTCGAGCATGAGATCGGCGGTGAGATCTTCGATGCGCTTGACTCGAGAGATGGCTTCATAGATCGGCACGGTACCAATAGGGACGGGAGAGTGACGCAAAATGGCTTCTCGAATCTCGTGGATATCACCACCCGTCGAAAGGTCCATCACCGTGTCGGCGCCATAATGCACAGCGGTATGCAGTTTCTTTAATTCTTCATCGACATTCGAACTGACAGCACTATTGCCTATATTGGCATTAATCTTGCACAGCGAGGCCACCCCGATACACATGGGCTCAAGTTCGGGGTGGTTGATGTTTGCTGGAATGATCATGCGCCCCGCGGCAACTTCCGCGCGAATCAACTCCGCATCCAGGCGTTCGCGTTGGGCAACAAATCGCATTTCCTCGGTGGTCTGGCCGAGCCGGGCATAATGCATTTGGGAGAAATTGCCGTCGCGATTCTCCGACTTGCGTCGCGCAATCCACTCGGCACGGGTTCGACCTAGGCCTGCTTCGGTCAGCGAGTTTCGTTGAGCTCGGTTATTTCCAGAATCCATGGCCATCGATCCTTCGAGGAAGTGTGGTTCGATCATTATACGCGGCTCCTTGGGCGCGCTTTTGAGCGCCGCTTGGGAGCTCTATTCAGCTTCGGTCAGAGCTTCAGTCCGTGCGCTAGGAAGTGGCCAAGTGGCGCTCAGAAATCCAATTGCGTAGACCAGGGCAATAACAGAAAAGCCTGCCGCTAAGCTACGTTCGGCCACCGCTCCCACTACATACGACTGGATCAATTGCAGGGTGGTTCCGGCCGCATAGAAGGTATTTTGCACACGTCCTATAAAATGCTTGGGGATCTGCTCCATCAGCCGCGTATTCATCGCCACTCCCGTAATTCCGCGTCCCGATCCCATCAAACCATAGATCAGGACTGCGAAGGCGAAAATCGGTATTCTTGGAGCTGCCACCATCGATAACGCCAGCGCCCCTAGAGCAATCGCTATCGAGCGCCGGGCTCCGAATTGACGTATGAATATCGGAGCGTAGAAAGCACTGACAAAGGCGCCTACTCCCCAACCGGCATTCAGCCAACCGTAACCCACCGCTCCGCGGTGAAACTGTCCACTCAAAGGCGGCGTCACCACTACCCCTGTCATCATGGCGGAAAGAAACAGCGCCCAACTGAGACCCAGCATGACAATTTCGCGATGTCCGCGCAAGAATTCGATGCCTTCGCGCATTTCCCGGAAGAAGCTCACGGCGGCACTCTCGGAACGCAGCTGCTGCTGGTCAGGGCCATGGCGCTCGAGCACCCGGTGTTCTCCCTTGCGTACGGCAAAATAACAGGCGAAAGAAACTAGATAGCTGCTCACATCCAGCAGCAACACTCCCCCCAAACCAATTTGGTTATAGACAAAACCCACGATAGCTCCGGCGATGAGCCACCCGCCCTGCACTCCAGCCAGCAAGAAGGTATTGGCATGAACAAACTCGTCCCCCGGGGTCAATTCTTGAATCAAGGCGGTGACGGTGGGCCAGAATATCCAAAAACCAGCAGCCACCAGCGTATTCATCGCGTACAGCTCCCAGACTTTTACCTGGCCCGCGAAGGCGAGAAGCGAAATGGAAACGATGATGAGAGCGCGCGCGGCGTCAAGCAGCATAACCAGGCGCCGACGATCCTGGCGGTCGATGATGACGCCGGTGAAAGGAAGCAAAATCATTGCCGGCACGGTTTGAACGACGGCAAAGGTGCCTAGCGCAATTTCAGAATGCGTGGCTTGAAGAATGTACCAAGCAACCGCGGTAGCGTTCATTCCGCTGCCGAGCATGGATACCAAGTTCGCAGCGAAGACGAAACGCAGTCCCCGCTTTTCAAAAATCGAACGCATAATCTACTTTAGCAATGGGTGTGCCCATGCGGAAGAGTTGAACTCGAAGGGTAGGTGTTCTGCCGACCTCACCATCGCCGAGTAATATGGGCTGGAGGCGATATAATTGATGTCAAGCCAGACTTCCTAGCGTGATCTCTCGGAGAAGATCAAGCGAGGACCGCCAGAAGCTCACTATTCGTCTATACCTAAGCCCGCAAGCCCGAGGCGTCGTCGCCCGAGCGCGGCCGCGGTCATCGCACGGGCCAGGCAGAGTGAAACTTCAACCGGCATGACTCGATTTCAATCGGCCGCTCGGACTCGCTTCTCATCGTGGGCGGTCGCCCATGTTCGTGTCTTACGGTAATTTCTGGCTGCTGGCTGTTCCCCGCTATTGCTTCCGAGCTTTGCCGTCAAGCGGTCTTAACCTCGTCGTCCATTGCCAGTGCACGAGAGCGGCAAGTACCGTAAACCCCAAGATTTTCCCCTGGCGAAAGTCGACCTGAGTACCGAGAACAATACAGACACCGATGGCCAGAATGGGCAACAGGGGGCCACCCGGAAGGCGAAACCCGGCTCGAGTAGTCTGGGTAGAACGCAAGGAAATCACCGCGCTGCAAACGACCGCATAGTAAAACAGTCGGGCAATTACCGACAAAGTGACATTCCAGGCAAAGCTGCCGATGATTGCCAGTAGCCAAACCAGGCTGGCATAAAAGACTATGGAGACCCAAGGCGAATGGAAGCGCGAGCTGACGGCGGCGAATATCGGCGGAAGTTCGTCGTGCTCCGCTAACGCGTACGTCACTCGCGGCACAGCCAACAACTTTGCCCCCAGAAATCCGTAGACCGAGAGCATGGCTCCCACAGCGACGCATGCCGCTCCCCCCCTTCCGGTCGTGAGTCGGGCTACTTCTGCCAAGGGACGGTCGGTAGTCGCGTTTGGCCCTAGGATGGCAATCACCACCCACTGAATCATGGTGTAAATTGCGGCGCAGGCAATGAGCGCAGCGAATAAAGCGAAGACGCTGTCAACGCGCGGGTTCTTGGCTTCGCTCATGGGCGCTAATGCGGTTTCGAATCCGCCGAACAGAAATGCCAGAAGAACGGTCGCTTGCAACCAAGAAGTACCAACAATGTGCCGAACAGGGTGAGGAACGGTCGCCGGGCTCAGTAACATGGCGGCCAACCCAGCCACAACCACGAACAAGAGTGCGAGAGTTTTAGCGATGGTGAAGACATTATTTGCGCTGATCGCCGGTCGCACACCGAGAAGATTAACAACAGTTAGAAAGCCGATGAGGACGGTAACGACTAAAAAGCGCGCGCCCACGCCCTTTGCGCCTGTCCAGAACTCCGCCAGATAAATCACGAACAGGTTCAGATTTGCCGCAGCGGCCGCGGACATTGCCAAATAGAAAAACCAGCCGACCAGGATGCCCATCAGCCTGCCGAAGGCGTGGCGCGCATATAGATAGGGCCCGCCCGCATCTGAAAACTGTGAGGCCACTTCGGCAAAGCAGGCCATAATCGCGCCCATGGCGAAAGCACCCATGATAACTGCCCAGGGGCTCAGATCCCCGAGCAGACCGGCGACAATTGCTGGTAGCCCAAAGATGCCACTACCAATTACCGAATTTACCGTCAGTGCCGCTAAACTCCACCGACCAATGCCCCGTACCAAGCTGCGGTTTGCGGTAAGACTCCTGAGTGTGCTCATCGGCGACGTTTGTATCACAGAGCTTGTATCACAGAGCTGGTGAAGCGAGACCGTCTGGCGCCCTGGTCAGGCGCTTGCCCGCCTAGACCAAGCTCGCGCACAAGCGTAGGAAGTTGTGACCACCCTATAACCCAAGGCAACTCCGAGGTGTATCTAGAGCGCGCGCCAGCGAGTGAAGCCAAACCCCGCAGGCAGGCGAATGCGGTTTGCTTCTGACAGTAGATATACGATCAACATCAGCATCACGGGTTCGATAGGGTGTTTATAGCGGGGGAACGGGTTTACCAGATAGTAGGGCACGGGATAGACAAGGAGAAAAGGCGCGAGCAACCAGCGATAAGGGTGGCGACGGATGAAAAGCAGGATCAGACCTGCGGCGGCAAATATAGAAGCCAGCAGAAATTGGGTATGACGTGCCACCCGGAGCTCAAAACCGCCCACCATACTGGCCTGCGGAGGGGCCGCCCAAAAGTAATAGAAACGCTTTCCGGTATAGAACAACACCTTGTCCGGATGTTGCTCGACGAAGTGGACGAGCTCCTCGCGCTTTTCATCCATGAAAGCGATCTCGCCTAATTTTTGAAACCGCTGCATGGAATCGGGATCATTGCCGGGATGTTCGCTACGTGTCCAAAAACCGGACGATGACTCATTGTTGGCCTCGTAGAGTTCCAGAGCGAGATTGTCACGAATGAGGATAAGGCGACCGAAAACTTGATAATTCCGCAGTGTCCAGGGCGTTATCGCAAGCACCAGGGTCAAAGCACTGGCAGCAACGGCTGTCGATCGCTGGGAACGGGCAGGAAGTTGACCAACGGCCCAGGCCAGCATACACGGGAACAGAATGAGAACGGCGGTATTAGTTAAGGCGATCAATCCCCATAACAGCCCGAAACCCACCCAGGGGAGCGAGCCTGAATTGCGTTCGGCCAGAACAATCGCCAGCCACAAAGCCAGGCTCAACAGGAAGGTGGTGAAGCTGACCTCCCAGACCACCCGCACCGGCCAATAGATGAGGTAAGGAAACAGAGCCCAGGTCCATGCCGTGGCCGCTGCCACAGTAGGACCGAACAGGTGACGGGCAATTTGGAAGAGTGTCCCACAGGTCAGGGACGCGAACAAGCTATTGAAGGCGAGAATCACCCAGGCGGAAGCCTTCGAATAGATTCCACAAACCTTAAAGATGCCAGCTAAAATGTAAGGGTAAACTGGACCGGTCCAGGCACTCGGGCCTGAATCTAGGTCGGTCGGCGAACTGAAGCCCCAGCCTTTGGCAATCGAGCGCGCCAGTCGCCCCATCTCCCAGCCAAACTGAAAGTGATCCCGACGCGGCGTTATGCGATAGGTGTGGCCAATCGTGATTACCGCCAGACGAAGCAGAAATGCCGTGCCCATGACGAAGACAACGGAGCGAATGGGCAGAGTGCCGCCCTGGCTGGGTTTGGAATGTTCTTGATCGGCGCGGGTTTGGGCAAGGTTGACGGTAGACACTGATCCTCAGACTACAGCAGGAGCAGGTACGACCGCTAGAATCGCGGAGCGGAGCAAGGCGACGAACTCCAGGCGCGCGTAGTGGGTTCGTCGGCTCGCGGCTAACACTTCGATGGCCGGCTGGCGAGATTGTATTCAGCTTGCATAGCAAGCTCTTCGGAGATACGATGGCGGCCGGTCCGTCGAGGTGATCCAATGAAAACCACACGCGCTCGGCTTTTCACACTTCTCTTATCCCTCGCTCCCCTCGCTTACAGCCAAGTGGAGAAGCTCGCCATTCCGGCCGGCACCCCCGAGGATAAAGACCTTACCACCATCGGCAGCGAGCCAGACGCAAACAAGAAATTGCAAATGTACCAAGATTTCCTGGCGAAGTACGCTTCTAATCCCGTCGCCGTGGCGTACGCAAACTGGCAACTATCGCAGTCCTACCAGACTACGGGGGACTTTGCTAAAGCCATCGAATGCGGAGACAAAGCGGTAGCCGCCTCACCACATAATCTTGATCTTCTCACCTCTCAGGTGATGCTTGCACAACAGGCGAAAGACAACGCTCGGCAGTTCAGATATTCACTCGACGGCGGTGCGGTGTACAACTCTATCGCGAAACAAGCCAAACCAGCAGATCTAAGCGACGAACAGTTTGCCTCGAATATAGCGGCTGCCAAAGAGGCAAACCGTGGTGCGTACGAGTTCTTTCAAAACGCTGCCTTCAATGCCATTGCCGCAGAAAATAACTCCACTACCCGCATGGACTACATCGACCAGTTCAAAACGACCTTCCCCCAATCTGGCATGGACGATCAAATCGCCAATTACGCCATGTTGTCGCTGGCCGAGCTGAAAGATACAAAGCGACTTGTGGCTTACGCAGAAAAAGTATTGGCCGGGAACCCCGAGGATGAAGGCGCGCTGCTGATGCTGGCAAATGCATATGTGGACAGCTCAGAACCGGGCGCGCTCGGAAAGGCGGTCACCTACGCGCAGAGAACGATCGTCACCGCCAAAGCCGAACAGCCAGATGCGGATCGATCGCGCAAAGTTTCGGCCGGCGTTGCCCATTCGATCTTAGGCCGGGTATATGCGAAACAGGAAAAGACCGTGCCATCTATCACCGAATTGAAATCGGCCATCGCACTTCTCAAAGGACAAGATGAGCAGCAGTATGCGGTGTCGGCCTATTTTCTCGGCTGGGATTACGCTAAGCTAAACCGCCTCACCGAGGCCCGTGCAGTACTGACCGATGCGGCGAAGATACCCGGGCCTATGCAACCGCCGGTCAAAGATTTGCTTACCAAGGTTAACTCCGCCCGCGCGGCGGGAAAATAGGAGTTTATTTTTTAGCCAGTTCGTCCGACAACAGGTGAGCCTTCGAAGCCAGGGTGCTGGCTCGAGCCAGATCTCCGGCATCAGAGGCTGCCTTGGATTGATTCACGAAACTGTGGATTTGAGCTAGCATGTTCTGCTGCAGGGGCGTGAGCTGGCGACCGGCGATACTCTTCAAGTTAGCATCGGTAGTGGCAAGAAGCTGTCGGGTATTCTCGCGTTCTTTTAACTCTTCCTCTTTCGCCATACCCGGCGCCAACTGTTCAGGATGTTCTTTGGCCCCGCCGTTTGTCACCACCACCTTGCCGCATTCCGAGGTGGACAGATGTCGTGTTCTTTTTTTCGCTGCCGACTTTTTCGCACCCGCTGTTGCGGACGCCGCTCCAGCCTCGGACTTTTGCTGTTCCGCGGTCGGCTGGTCGGCTGTTTGCGCCGCCGACTTCGGCGGCTCGGATTGAGGTACGCTCTCAATCCGAGGCTCATCTGGTTGCGCGCGGCAGAACGCGGGCATCATGGTGACGAGTGAAAGGAGGATGGCGACATCTCGCAGTTTTCCAAGGAGTCTCATATCAGCTTTGGCTGGACAGGTCGGCCGGTACTGCTGTCACTTCTTCGAGCGGCGCGGGTCGCAAGTCCGCGAGCGGCAGCCGTAAGCGAAACGTCGTGCCTTGGCCCTCGCTGGATTCGAAATCCACGGATCCATAGTGCCATTGCATGACCTGGTAGGTTTGCGCTAATCCGATCCCGCTGCCCGATTTCTTGGTGGTGAAATACAATTCGAAGATCTTTTCCTGCACATTGGCCGGGATACCTGTGCCTTGGTCGCGTATCTCAGTCACCACCGCATCTTCCTCACGGTAGGCAGCGATGGTAAGCGTGCCACCATTCGGCATGGCCTGGATGCCGTTCAGAACCACATTCAAGATAGCTTGCTTCATGAAATCAATATCGACCTTAACGGAAATGGTTTGTGGAGAAAACTCTCGCACCAGCTTGACCCGGTGCTGCTCCGCTTCCGGGGAAGCGAGCAGGGAAACTTCGTCGAGAACTAGCCGCAAATCGGTATATTCCAGACGCAGCTCTCGCGGACGGGTAAAGTCGACGAGAATTTGTACGACCCGATCGAGGCGATGAATTTCGCTGTCAATGATATCCACATGTCGGCTGGTATCAGGATCGATCTGATGAAGCTTGTTTCGTAAAAGCTGAAGGTGCAGCACAATGGCGTTGATGGGATTTTTTACTTCATGAGCTACGCCTCGAGTTACCCGGCCACTGGCGGAGATGCGACGGGAGAGTTCAATTTCGTCTTCGATGCGTCGAGCCGACTCGGCATCCCGCATGGTCAATAGCGCGCCGATCTGCGCGCCTCGCTCATGAATGAAATCGAGAGAAATCTGCACTCGGCGACCATTCGGCATTTCCATCTCGCGCTGCTCGACATGGTGATGCAAGCGAAAGGAATCCAGCATCAAGGCCCCAAAGGCCGATCCCGGAGAGAAGATTTCTTTGGCGCCTCGCCCTAGCAACTCGCTGCGGGGTCGGCCAAGAAAACGCTCGACCGAGGCGCTGACCAGAACCACCTTGGCGCCCTGGGTGAACAACATGAGTCCGTCTTGCAGACTGGACATGATCTGGTCGACATTGCTCTTCAAAGCCGAGAAGATCTCCCGAGCATCGCGCATCTGACGGCCCAAATTGGCAATCTTCACGCTCACTTCGCCATACTCATCCTCGCTCTCCTCACCCGAGGACAATCCGGCTTGCTGGCCGTCGGTCATTGTATCCAGGCTTCTGCTGATATGCTCGAGCGGCCCTAAGGCCACATGAGACAAACCTGCCGCCAAAATCAGCGAGCATAGAATCGCGACCGCGGAAAGCAACAGAGCCCGTTGCAGCTTGGGAGTCAGCTCGTGGCGAAGAAAGATCGTCGAAACTCCCACTCGAATGCTGCCGAAGATTTGTCCGCCGAGCAGGAGCGGCAGGCGGACTTCGTACAGAGTGGGAGAGCTATAAATCAGACGCAATTTGCGTCGGAAGCCGGCATTTTCAATGATGCTGAAGTCGGGCCGGTCAGCAACTTTCTTGCCGATGAGATTCAAATCGCTATGCAGAATGGCTTTGCCATCGGAGTCCAGAATGGCGACGTCGTAGATCGGGGTCCAGCTTCCCACGAGCGACTCCAGCATAAGATTGAGGTCGCGATCGGTGCCCAGATAATAGGCAATCCCGCGACGCACAGCCTCGGGATTATTGGTGTCTACGCGAGTGTCGTTAAGATCGGGAGCGACATTGGCGGCCAGGTAGGCCAACTGGGAGGCGGAGTAGGTCGCGGCATCTTGCACGGCAGTGATTTTGTCGCGCAGCAGCTGGGAGATGTACAGGTACGCAGCGCCTGAGGCTAAGGCCGCGACCATGAAGGTTATGGCCAGTACGATTTGAGTCCGGCGACGCATGAACAAGCGACCCAGCGGTGCCAGTGGTCGGCACGGGCGGCAAACCCTCCCCCAATGCCGACAGCCAATTCCACTACGGCTCTTTGATTTCCTCCGTCTCTTCTCTCTCGCCGCGACCGACGCCGTCGTTTCCCGAGCTGCCGTATTCTTTCAACTTGTTATGCAATGTCTTTAGGCTGATGCCTAGAATCTCCGCGGCTCTAGTCTTGTTGTTATTCGTGGATTCCAAAGTCTTTAGGATCAACAACCGCTCCGCCTCTCCCACCGTGGTACCTACGCCCACGCGAATAGAATCCGCGTCATCTGCCGAGGGACGCACCGGAGCATGCCCAAAACCGGGAGGCAAATGCTTACTTTCGATCACCGGCCCCTCGCAGACGATCACCGCCCGCTCGAGAGTATTACGAAGCTCGCGAACATTTCCCGGCCAGGTGTAATTGCGAAAAGCATTCAGCACCGCTTCACTCACCGTGGCCACTCTGCGCCCGTGTTTGGCACCCATCTCCTCAAGCAAAGCATGCACCAAATCGGGGATATCCTCGCGATGCTCTCGCAGAGGCGGCATGTGAATATTAAATACGTTCAATCGATAGTAGAGATCGTTGCGCAGTTCTCCCCGCGCGACGGCCTCTTCCGGCACCTTATTGGTAGCCGCGAGAACCCGAACGTCAACCGTGGTCTCCACTTTGCTTCCCAGTCGCCGCAGTTTGCGATCCTCAAGCACGCGCAGCAGCTTGGCTTGAGTGGCAATGGGCATTTCGCCAATTTCATCCAGCAAAAGGGTTCCACTTTCGGCCAACTCAAAGCACCCCGTCCGACGCTCCAGAGCCCCAGTAAATGCACCCTTCTCATGGCCAAAGATTTCGCTCTCGATCAGGGTTTCAGGAATAGCGGCACAATTAATGGCGACAAAGGGCTTTGTACGCCGCGGACTGAGCTCATGAATGGTGCGGGCTACCAGCTCTTTCCCGGTTCCGCTCGCCCCGGTGATCAGGACCGAAGCCGTGCTTGGAGCCACCAGCTCGATCAGACGAAAAATTTCCTGCATTTTTTTGGAAGGTCCCACCAAAGAACCGAGCGATCCAGCATCCCTCAGCTTGCGGCGCGTCACCTCAAGCTCGGTGCGTGCCCCCAGCAAAGCCGACGCGTTCTGCAGGATGGTGCGCAGGCGATTGGTGTCAATGGGCTTGGTGATGTAATCGTAAGCCCCCATGCGCATAGCTTGTACGGCGCTATCGATGGTTCCTTGGGCGGTGACCACGATGAGGGCAATCGTGCGACTATCCCCGGCCACTTTCTCGAGCAGTTCGAGCCCATCCATGCGCGGCATCTTCAAATCTGTAATGACCATCGAAGGCGACCAGGAAACCACCTTCTCGTGGCCTTCGAGACCATCCCGCGCGGTTTCGGTGACATATCCCCAGGAGGAGATCAGCTCCGCCAACCCGGTTCTTTCGTTTTCTTCGTCCTCGACGATGAGGACCTTTTCCTGAGTAGCCATCACGTACTCATTATTCAGGCTAGCAGACGCCTCTGCAAGCGGCTCCTGGCTTTTTTCGACTAGGGGACAGTTCAGCCTGCCGGCGGCAACAGGCTATGTCCTCCATCGTTTACCATGGTTCGATGGCAGAAGCTTTGTGGGCGGCGCGCGATCAGGCCGGTCGACTCGCGGAGTTGACCTCAGCCACCGACGATCGAATCAAGGAGCACCCCCTGCGCCGCGACGTGCGTTCACTCGGCATACTGCTCGGTCGGGTGCTGGTCGAACAAGCCGGTGACGCGCTATTCAGGACAGTTGAACAACTGCGGCGGTTGCTGATCCAGGCACGCGGTGACGCTTCGGTTGACCCCGAGGTTCACAACGAGGAGATGAAAGAAGCCAAACAGATCGTTCGTTCCCTCACGATCCGACAAGCCTATGAAGTCACGAAATCGTTCGCCATCTATTTTGAATTGACCAATCTGGCCGAAACCAATCATCGCAAACGCCGTCGCCGCGCGGGAAGATTTCATGCCGAGCAACCGCCTCTGCCAGGTTCGTTTCGGGGCACTCTCGAGAAACTACGGAACGCCGGGATCACGGCAGAACAGGCTCTTCGAGCGCTCGGCGAAATCAAAGTCGTTCCCGTATTCACCGCTCATCCGACGGAGGTAGCCCGCCGCACGGTATTAGAGAAGCGCCGCCGCATTTCGCGCTATCTGGAATTGCTGGATCGCTTGCCTTTGCCGACGAGCGAAGCTCTAAGCTTAGAACATCTCATCGCCTCCGAGGTTACGGCACTGTGGCAAACCGATGAAGTGCGTGTCGAAAAGCCGCTGGTAACGGACGAAATTCGCATGGGCCTCGATCACTACCCTATGTCGATCTTTGAGAGCCTGCCACGGATCTATAGCGAGATTCGCGAGTCTTTCGCCGACGTCTATGGGTTGAGCCTGAGCGCCGATCAGGTTCCTCAGGTCCTTTATTTTGGCTCTTGGATTGGTGGAGACCGCGACGGGAATCCTTTTGTCACGCCCGACAGCACCCGAGAAGCGCTGGAGCGGGCACGCAACACAATCCTAGCGCACTACGTGGACGAAATCGAACACATCATTGAGCAACTCAGCTCCTCCTCGCGCCAGGTTCGGGTAGCACCCCTGTTTGAGGAAAAGCTTGCACATTACGCTGCCCAGATGGGAGAGGAACCAGCACGACAGGCGCGCATCTCGCGAACGGAAAAGTATCGTCAGTTCCTGCGTTATCTCATTCTGCGATTACGGCCGAGCGGCTCTGACCAGCAATACTTCTACCGCAGCGCCCTGGAGTTCGCCGCCGATCTTACCCTGCTGCGCGAGAGCCTGGCGGCGAATCGCGCTGAGCGGCTGGCCGCGCTCTTGCTCGATCCCTTGATTCGCAAGGTCCGCACTTTTGGGTTTCATCTTTCTACTCTGGATCTTCGTCAACACGCTCGGGTGCATCGACATGCCCTAGAAGACATTCAAGGAAAGAATTTGCGGTCGGTGGCGACCCTTCCCGTCTCGAGCGAACTATTTGCCTCGGCCAGTCGACCAGCGCTCTCCTCCGAGACCGAGAGCATGCTTGGTTTATTTCGCGGCATCCGCGCGTGGAGAGCTTCCTTTCCTGCGGCCGGCATTCGTCAGTACGTAATTAGCGGGGTAGAATCGGTAGACGATATCGGTGACCTGATCAAGCTTGCACAGTTGACGGGAGTGCGTCTCGAAGGTGCGGGCGACGATCCTGGTTTGATGCTCGTTCCCCTATTTGAATCCATTCAGTCGTTGCGTAATGCGGCGACCATTATGGACCATCTTTGGTCGGACCCCGACTACCATTCACTCGTTGATTCGTGGTCCGGCTGGCAGGAAGTCATGCTCGGCTATTCGGATTCGAACAAGGATGGTGGTATGTTGACCAGCATCTGGGAGCTCTATAAGACCCACCGCGCACTGCATCGAGCGGCGCAAAAACATCAGGTAAAGCTCAGACTTTTTCATGGACGCGGGGGAACGGTCGGAAGAGGTGGCGGCCCGACCCACAACGCCATCCTGGCGCAGCCGGCAGGAGATTTTTCCGGTCAGATCCGCATTACTGAACAGGGAGAGGTGCTGAATTGGAAGTATTCCGATCCGGTGCTGGCTGAGTGGAATCTAGAAATCATGATTGCCGCGTCGCTTGAGGCGCTCACGCGTGCATGCGAAGAGCCCAGCGAGAAGCCTTGGGGTGCGATCCTAGAGCAAATGTCCAATCACGCTTATAGCTTTTACCGCAGCCAAGTGGCTGAAAATCCCGAGGTGATTGAATACTTCGAACAGGCCACGCCCGTCAACGAATTGGAACATGCCCGCATCGGTTCGCGTCCAGCGCGACGTTCGAGCAGTCGCAGGCTTGAAGACTTGCGAGCGATACCCTGGGTCTTTGGATGGATGCAAAGCCGCCATGCGCTTCCTGCCTGGTTTGGCGTGGGATATGCCTTGGAGCGGTTTTTAGCTGAAGGCGCAGAGGCCAAGCGCGAGCTGCGCAGCATGA
>JAFAPG010000534.1 GCA_019247235.1 Acidobacteriota bacterium | reverse complement strand
GTAGCCGGTCAGTTCTTCTATGTTGAGGTGCGGCGCAACTTGGAGCAGATTGCCAAGACGATACCAGCCGTCGTCAAGGATGATGTAGGGAATGTTGTATTTCGAGGCGAAATCAATGTAGTACCTATAGGTTTCGGTGTTAATTCCTGCGACGAAATCCACTCCGGAAATGTTCCAGTCATTCCACCAATCCCAAGCCACTTTCCCAGGCTTAATCCATGACGTGTCCTCAAACTGCGAGGGTCGCTCGAGCAGCCATACGATCTGATTGGTAATAAGGTCGCCATCATGGTCGGCAACTCCAATCACTCGCCAGGGAAATGTGCGGGTACCTTGGGTAAGGGCAATGTAATCGGCGCTCTCGCTCACGCGATAGTCACGATCGCTGGTTTGCGTCTCCTTCAAGGGGTAGGGAGGAAAGGTAGCCGCCAGCCCGAACTGTGGTGCCATTCCCTTGAGCCACAAACCCGGATAATCTTCCAGATCGGATTCGGCGATCGCCAACTTCGCACCTTGTCCGACGTCGATGACCGCGGGAAGGGTGGCCAGGAACTGGGGAGTAATCTCATTCAAATGCTGAGGAAGGTATTTTCGCTCGTTATGCGAGTAAAAGCTGTCTTCTTGCGGATAGTAAACCACGAAGTTTGTGGGAAAATTAAAAAGCGCCTCCTCTCCATAGACTTTGACCTGTCGATTGCCAAGGGTGGTTTCCCAGCGATAGGCTGCGCCTTGGTTGTAAACACGAAAGACCACCGCATAACCGCCCTCCATAGTTAGTCGCAACTCATTATGCTGGTCGTGGATCTTGGCAAATTTTTGCCGCACCACCGGTTCAAACAGCTGATCAAACGAGCTGGTCTTCGCATCAACCACTTTTGCGTCGAGACCGAGCCGGTTGTGCTCTACCTCGAGAGACAGAGTGGAATTTTCCATTACTGCCCTGCCATTCAGCAGCAGATCGTATCGGACCTGTCCCCTGGTGCGCACCCTGAGCTCTATCCTTCCATCGGGGGATCGCAGATCGAAGCTCGACAGATTGGCCGCCGAGGAGAAGACAGGCAAAAATGACAACGCTGACGACAGCACAGTGATAAACCGAACGTTCATGAGCTTCCTTTCGTCCTCGTTGGAACAATGGTTCGTGACCTCCAGAACGTACTCGGAGCGACTCTCGCAGTCAATTCGAGGCCCTAAGAGGTCCTGCGGTTACTGATCTATGGTTCGAGTGCGCTGGGGCGATTGGGCTGCTGTTTGAGCACAATCACGAATTGACGTACTTCTCGGCGGCGCGCTTCGACGGCCGCGGCCTCGGATTTGCTCGTACGCTCGTAAGCTTGAAATTGTTCCCGCGCCTTTTCCTGTTCACCCACGCGTTTATAAGCTTGGGCGAGACGAAAATGGGCCTCGGTCAGGTTGGGATCTTCGACGAGGGCTTTGTGATATTGGGTGATCGCAGCTTTGAGATCTCCGCGGGCGGAATCGACCACGCCGAGTTCGAGGTAGGCACGGGCAAAGTGTTGATCATCGGCAATAGCGAGATTGAGCAGGCTCTCAATTTCCTTGGCTGTGGCGAGTTTGCCCGCGGCTTCTTCGCGTTTCCGCAAAGCTATGGCATAGCCATACTGGGCAGCCGCATTGGCGGGATGATCGCGGGCAAAACGCGCGAGCCTTTCTTCAGCGCACACGAGCGGCTGGACTGCAGATTGTTCCATCTTCATCAAAAACATATAGGGGGAGGGATCTTGCGCATTCAAATCTGACGCTTGGCACAGCTTTTCTGCCGCATTCTGCTCGGAACCACTGGCGTAAAGCGCCGCCCCTAACCCTTCGAGCATGCGCTCAGAGCGCGGGTAGGTTTCTGCACCCTGGGTGAAGACCTTGACGGCTGGTTGAACGGCTCGGTGAATCAAGAGTTCGACGGCCCACCGAAAATAATTCCCCTCGCTGGGCTGGATTTGGGTTGCACGCTCGTACTCACGAACCGCCGAGAGCGGGTCTTTCATCTGCTCATCGACCTCTGCCAGCAAGCCATGCAGCTCGGCATGTCCGCCATTCTGTAACATCCTGCGCACCAGGTCGCGAGCGCCTTCTAGGTCGCCAGCCGCCTCATAGGCGTGCGCGAGATCGTAGCCATTGCCATAATCAGAAGGATTGGCTCGATAGGCGGCCTGCAATAAAGGAACAGCGTCGCGCTCTCGTCCAGCATCAAGATAAAGCTCCCCCAGCTGATGGTTAAGAGCAAAGTCATTGGGGCTGCGGGCGAGAGCCGCCCGCAAGCTCTTCTCGGTCTCGGCGAAGTTCGGAGTGCTCGCGAACTGATCGCCTGGCCTGTTCTCAAGCGCCCGCGTATCTCTCGCCAGGTTCTCACTGGTTCTCAAGTTGTTATCCGATCCGTGCCCCCCAGCGCCCGTCCAGTCGGTGACTCCCGCCACCTCAAACTCGGTTTTATCGTCTAACGGCATGGTTTCGGCCCCGCGCCCACTGGTTCCGCCTGACCCAGTCTCGCCAGAGCTGGCCAGCACCAGATCGACCCGAACGCTTCCGGCAGTTACAAGCGCAACCGATTGAGCCGGGCCGCGAGCGTGGTCAGAGGTTTGTGCCCACGCGAGATAACTGCCAACCGGCAGAGAAGAAAAAATAAAATTCCCTCCCGAGTCGGTTTTGCTCTCAAGCGGCTTCTCATCCCCGACTTTCTTCAGGAACACCGATGCTTGCGTCATCGGCTTTCCCTCGGTATTCCGAACCGTACCTGCAATCGTGGCTGAATGCGAATCTGCGGGGAGAGAACTCTGTGCTTGTGCCCTTAAAAGACACAGACCCAAGTAGAAGATCGCGGTTGCGATCAAAATCCTTCTTCTATGCCGAGTCATCAATCGATCGCGCGGTCCGGGCGAAAACCCCATTCGGTGGCGCGCCCAGGCAGGATTTTATTCCCGACCTCCCGGATTGGCCAAGCCTGGGGCTCATCGGTTCACCAGGCATACTGGTTGGGAGAATCAGGGCGGAGGCCCGTTCAGCTCAACCAAGGCCCAGCAATTGCCGGTTGGCCGACTGATCTCCACCTGAGGCAGCGAAATCGTCGAAAGCCGAGCTGGCCGCCTGAATGATGTGGCGCGCGATGAAAGGTGCGCCTTCGGCCGCTCCCTGCTCACTGCTTTTGATACAACACTCCCATTCCAGCACCGCCCATCCCTCAAAACCATATTGGGTGAGCTTCGAAAAGATGCTGACGAAATCCACTTGGCCGTCCCCCGGTGAACGAAATCGTCCGGCCCGATCCACCCAGGCTTGGTAGCCTCCGTATACCCCTTGTCGGCCGCTGGGGCGAAATTCGGCGTCTTTGACGTGAAACATTTTGATCCGCGGATGGTAGAAATCGATGAATTCCAGATAATCAAGTTGCTGTAGTACGAAATGGCTAGGATCAAACAGTAAATTGCATCGAGGGTGTTGACTGACCCGATCCAAAAACATTTCAAAGGTAATCCCGTCGTGCAGGTCTTCTCCCGGATGGATTTCAAAGCACAAATCGACTCCCACCTGATCGAAGGCGTTGAGAACAGGAATCCAGCGCTTAGCCAACTCCTGAAACGCGGTTTCGATAAGACCCACAGGCCGTTGTGGCCACGGGTAGACATAGGGCCAAGCCAGTGCTCCCGAAAAGGTCACGTGCGCACGCAGCCCCAGATTGGCTGAGGCAAGGGCAGCCAAAAGTAACTGCTCAACCGCCCAGGCTTGCCTGGCGCGTGGATTTTTCCTCAGCGAGGACGGAGCAAAGCCATCAAAAGCCACATCGTATGCGGGATGAACCGCCACCAGTTGGCCCTGAAGATGGGTGGAAAGCTCGGTCACGGTCAGTCCATGATCCGCCAAGGTGGCGAGCACCTGGTCGCAATAGCTCTTACTCTCGGCGGCGCGTTTGAGATCGAAGAGCCGATTGTCCCAGGTGGGAATTTGTACGCCCTTGTAGCCAAGGCTCGCCGCCCATTGGGCGATCCCAGTGAGGCTATTAAACGGTGGATTGGGACTGGAAAACTGGGCCAAGAAAATCGCCGGGCCCTTGATGGTTTTCATGCGGGTTTCGCTGCTCGCTTTCTTTCCGGTGAGCCGCGCGTGCGGCCGAATTCCGATCTGAGTCTCCCGCTGGCGTTTTATCCAGGGGGCAAAAGCAATGATTTTACGTTGATTACGAGTGCTCGACGATCACAATTTCTTGCCCACCAGACCCAAGGAGCTGGGGAAAGTCATTGGGCCCCCTCTCCTCCGCGGGAGGGACCCATAATCAGCGCCACGTCCCGCGCCAGAGAGCTTCGCCGTAGTTCCTCTGACTGCGCTAAGGCCTTGCGGGCCAGTTCCTCTCGACCCAGCTTGCGATAAGCCTGGTAAAGCTGGTAGTGGACGTTCCCATAATGGTCGGCATGGGCCGCCTTTTGGAGCTGGGGGATGGCGCTTGAAAACTGCCCCAAGTGTACATACACCGTTCCCAGCAAGCTACTGGCTTCGATCGAGTCAGGTTGAAGGTGTAGCGCCTGCTCTAGGTAGGGAACGGCTTTCTCGGTTTCACGATTTTGTTCATAGAAACGCCCTAAAAGATAAAGGGTGTGGACGCGGGACGAATCAAGCTTCAGAGCGGTTTGAAGCTCGCTCAGTCCCTGCTGGTCGGAATGCTCGCTCAAGAACAGTTCACCCAGTGCTTCGTGTAGCTCCGGTTCTTGGGGACGCATTTCAACTGCCCGCTCGAATTCTCGGACGGCATCCGTTGGGTGCCGACGCAGCAGGTAGCTTTCAGCGCGAAGTTGGTGGGTGCGCCAGGAATCAGGAAAATCTTCCTCTAATCGAGCGTAAGCGCCAGCCCCGAGAGCTTCATAGGCTCTCGCCAGACGATAGCTGGCCTCAGCATTCTCACTCGATACTCCGTTCACTGAGGCGAAGACTTCAGAGGCCGCCTGAAATTCGCGCATCACCGACAGTGTATTTCCCAACAGCAGTCGTTCTCGATTGCTTAACGGCTTGCGGCTTTTCAGAAAGTCAGCGCAATCGCGGTAACGGTGAGCGCGGCAGGGATCCTGGTTGTGGTGGGGAGCGACTGCTTCGGACTTTTGCCATTGTACAAAGTCGCGGTGAACCGGGGATGCGCTTCCGCCTACCGGCTCATTCTCACCTCTGGCCGGCGCCAAAGCATGTTCGAGAAAATGCTTGGCCGCTCCGTCGGGTGCGGTAGCGAGAATCGCCAATGTGTCCGCCGCAGGTGGCGCGAGTTCAATTGCGGGAAAATCGGTTGCCATGTCGAGAAACTCGGGAGAGATATCCCAGACTTTTTCGACTGAGGTGAGCGCGGCCGCGACTTGGCCTTGCGATAGCGCCACCTCGGCCAAACCAAGCCAAGCTGATTCCTGCTTCGGATCGAGCTCGAGTTCCAGCCGAAACTCCGACTCCGCCTGCGCTAAGTTCCCGCCGTGAAGGTAAGTCTCTCCCATTGCTGTGTGTAAACCAGCTTGCTTGGGATCAAGGCGCAGGGCATTTCGGTATCGCTCGATGGCCTCGTCCCAGCGGGCGCGTTCGAATAGTAAGTCGCCGAGAAAACGGTGTCCCCACGGCGAATCGCGATATAGGTGCGCTCCACGATATGCCAGACGGGCGGCAAGCTGTAGATAGTCGTGTCCTAGGTTGAACCATGCGTCGGCTTTATCGGCATCGTTGGCAGCAAGCTCACGAAATTCGGCGGCCGCCTCGCCGAAGTTCGCCGCCTCCAAGTAAGACGAGGCCAACGCTCGCCGTGCTTGCTGGTTTTGGGGATCAAGTTTCAAGGCTCGCCTGAGGAAAGGAGTGGCTTTACCCCCGGAACCTAGCTTCAAATAATCGATTCCCGCAATAACGTTGGGCGCGAGCAGCTCAGGCTTCTGCCGTAGCCCTCGTGTGAGGTGATCGACGGCCA
>JAFAPG010000184.1 GCA_019247235.1 Acidobacteriota bacterium | reverse complement strand
TTGCATGCACATAAGCGAATCGGACGCAATGAGGAACGCGTTTTCACGGCTGGGGAAAAACAGACGCGAATCGCGGAAAAGCCCTTTGAGCGCGAAGAGGGATCCTATCGACCACGCCGGCCGCTAAACTGACAAGCCGGTCGAAGTCGGCATCGGCAATTTTGGAACTTTGCCGATCCAAGCGTTTTCCCGGTTCGGTGCTCGGAACTCTAGGTTCATCCATATGCGTCGCATTCGCTACAGCAAGTATGTTCCCGATCCGGCAGGCGAGATGAGCATGGAAGATCTACTCAGCGCGCTTTCCGACTATCTACTGCAGAGTGGTTTTCAGAATTATCTTTCCTACTACGATTTGCCCGAAGGTGAGCAGACGCTTGAGGAACTGCGCCGGGCCATTCACCAGGCCTTGCTCGAAGGCGATTTGTTGAGTGAGGAATTACGCGAGCAGCTGCAACAAATGGAGAATGACGGTACGCTCGCGGAGCTCATCGACCAGCTCATCGAGCGCATGCAAAAGGAAGACTACATCAACATCGACCAGCCGCCGGATACTTCGCAGCCCTCGAACCTGAGTGGGCAAGTCGGAGACGCTCACGAGTCCGCAAGATTTGAAATTACCGACAAAAGCGTGGACTTCCTAGGCTACAAAACCCTGCGTGATCTGCTGGGCTCGCTCGGAAAAGCCAGCTTTGGTCGGCACGACACACGCGACTTGGCCACGGGAATTGAAACCAGTGGAGCCTCACGCCCCTATGAATTCGGCGATACCCTCAATCTGGACATCACAGCCACGCTTTCAAACGCCATCGAGCGGGAAGGACTCGAGCTTCCCTTGAATATCGAGTATTGCGATCTGCGTGTGCATCAGTGCGAATATCAATCCTCCTGCGCCACCGTACTCATGCTCGATTGCTCGCATTCGATGATTTTGTACGGCGAAGACCGGTTCACGCCCGCTAAGAAAGTCGCTATGGCGCTCTCTCACCTGCTGCGCACCCAGTATCCAGGCGATTCCCTCTCCCTGATTCTTTTTCACGACTCGGCCGAGGAGGTGCCACTCGCACAACTGGCCCGCGTCAAAGTTGGTCCTTACTACACCAACACCCGAGAAGGTCTAAGGTTGGCGCAGCGAATTCTGCAGCGCCAGCGCAAAGACATGAAGCAGATCGTCATGATAACCGACGGCAAGCCTTCAGCGTTAACTCTAGAGGATGGACGAATCTACAAAAATGCTTTTGGGCTCGATCCACTGGTGGTGAGTCAAACGCTTGAGGAAGTTTCCAAATGCAAGCGGGCGGGGATCATGATCAACACCTTCATGCTGGCCTCCGACTACGGCCTGGTTCAGTTCGTGCAGAAGGTCACAGAAATGTGTCGCGGAAAGGCATATTTCACCACTCCCTACACTCTCGGACAGTACCTGCTCATGGACTACATGTCGCGGAAAACCCGGACAATCCACTGAGCGCGCATACCCTGTTATTTAGGGGACGAGGGGGGTGTGGTTGCCGTCTGCTCGGCAATTCTCACCGCCGTCTCTGCCCCAACGAAGCCAATCAGGGAATGTTGTCCATCGCAAAAGGGCTTGTTCTTGCTCCCTCCACAACGGCAAAGAGAAAAGGCGGTCTTGCCGGTCAGGTCGTATCGAACGCCGTCAGCATCTACCAGCTCAATGCTTCCCTCAGGGGCTTCCACTCGGTAGGGGCCATTCTTACGCACCGTGATTTTGATCGCGGCCATCGGTCCTCCAAAGGGTAAAGATAGCAGGTTTTCCCGAGCTTTGCGGCACTCCGAAGGAATTTGCTCGGCTTCGACGGGCGCAGTCTTTCACACCGCTCAAGCGGCAAACACTCTGCGCGCGAGAATGTTGGCGTAAAGCTGGATATAGGAATCCGTCATGCGGTGGGTGTTAAAAGATTCGCGAGCGCGCTGGAAGGCGCGATTTGCGAAATTGCGCCGCAGCTGCTCGTCGCTGCTTACCAGACCCACGACCTCGGCCAAACTGCTTGATTCATTGGTTCGGAAGTAGAGCGCCGCATTCCCCCAGATCTCGCGAAAGGCGGGAATATCATTCAATACTAAAGCGCAGCGAGACAACGCCGCTTCCAGGATCGGCAGTCCCCCTGGCTCATAACGCGAAGTGCCGGCGTAAATGGCTGCCTTGCTATAGAGCAGGCGCAGCTGAGCTTCGGTTTGGGCCCCGCGCAGCGCCACTCCGCTGCTGCCATCGCGAAATTGGACGTCAGCGCGTACTGGGACCCTGCGACCTTGCTCGTGCGCATCCTCGCCGACGATACAGACCGGCACCGGATAGCGGTCCATGGTCAAAAGATTCACCTGTCGGGCTGGGTCAAGCAGCCGTCCTATGGCCAGCACCGAGTTCTCCTTGGCCACATAAGGATTGAAGAAGATCGGGTTGCGGCCGTGGTGAATTACCAGCTCCCGCGCTCCCCCCGCATAACAGGACCGGATGGAGTTGAGCATCCATTCGCTCGGCGCAACCACGGCGGAAGCTTCCGCCAGACCGCGGGAGATGGCCTGGCGGTACCAGCGCAGCCAGGGGGTGTTTTGCGGCTCCTGTCCATGCACCGCCTTCCACCAGGTGATCAGGTCGCCGTGCGCGACCACAATTCGTGGAATCGTCACTGGCAGGGCGCCGTAACAGAGATGGTTGCCATGAAACAGGTCGGGCTTGACCTCTTTCACCAATGAACAGAGATAGGCCGAAGCATCATAAAAATCGTTTTGCCCCTCCTCCATCCAATCCAAGCGGAAAGCAGTTGGATGGAAGCTCAAACCGTGCAAATGATCCATCCACCCGATCTGTTGGGGCAAAGGTATCTGGCCGAAGCTGACGAGAGTGACCCGCAAACCTCTCGTAATCAGCCCCGACACCAGCTCCCGGGTGTAGGTCCAGTTGCCGTTCAGGGTATCGCATGTAATTAGGACGTGCAGATCGAAATCCCCTTCCGCGCCTCATTCTAGTTGGGAGACGGGCTTTTCGCGAAGTCATTTTTCTGCATGAAAACGATTGCATCATTTCTGCGAAAATGTATCCGCTACAATTCTCACCATGTTTCGTTTGATGTGCATAACCGCTCATCCCGACGACGAGGCGGGCAATTTTGGCGGGGTTTTGCGCCTTTACCGCGACCGCGGCTGCGAAACCTGCGTGATCTGTCTGACCCCTGGGCAAGCCGCCAGCCATCGCGGAGGGGCCAAAAGCGACCAGGAACTGGGAGCCATGCGGAAGCAGGAATTCGCCGCTTCCTGCGCCATCTTAGGTGTCTCCAGGCCAATTATCCGAGATTATCCCGACGGGCAACTCTACCGGCTGGAGCT